>CAYOLE010000001.1:0-62234 GCA_964404705.1 uncultured Rhodohalobacter sp.
ATAAAATTGTGATGACTTTGAATTGACTCATCCGATGACTCAAACCCGCCATTTCCAAGACTAAGAAAACAGATTATTTGAAAAGCGTAGGTTTCACATTGATTGAATGAAAATCTATTTCATTCATATCCATATAGGTTTTCATAATAATTCCTTGACGGACAGCTGATAATTTACGGTATTTCGATGGCAAAGAGTATCGGTTCCAGGATTGATGGTGTGTAGATTATATAGAAGAGAATTCCAAGGATGAGCAGCAGATGGATCCCCGCCGTGAGTGATACAAAGAGCACTTTTGAAAGTGCAGTTTCCAAAAATTTTGAGCTGTCTATCACCGCAATATTAAAACTGAAAAACCAGATCATGATAAAAATCACTCCAAAAAATAAGATCAGATACTCATTAAAGCCCACCTGGTTAAATACGATTAAAAGTGTAACTACAAGAAGATTAAGGTGCAGCGGCCAGCTGTAAAGATTTAATACCTGGCTAAATGCGGTGAGTTCGGGATTGGCAAAATAAATCCATAAAACAGAAATACCCTGTAAGATTAATGCCAGTAATATGCAGGCAACAAATAAGGAGAAAGCATGGTCACCAAGCATCATTATACCGGGGAAATGGTAATCAAGAACCGCCAATCCTTGATCTGATAAAATTATTTCTGCAGTGGCAAATGCAAACAGACCTGTGATAAAGGCATGTTGAATCAACAAGTAAAAACCGGGGAGGACATTCCGCAGCCGATGCTCATATACATCCGTAACAAAGAAACTGTGATTGGTAAAATATCGGATTACGGATTGACCATACACAGGCTGGAACCGTAAATGAGCAGCAAAACTGCCCCAAAGTAACAACAACAGAATAATGCTCCAGTTTACAGAAGGTTGCTGCTGGGTTTGTGCCGGCAATGGCAATTCTATTGTTCTGCCTTCGGTATAATCCTGAAACACATACCGAAGTTCGCTTCTTGTTTCCAGTTGAGAGAAAAACCAGGGGGCGGGCAAAATCAGGATTGACTCATTAAATTCCTGAAGCCGGTTCATGGTTTGATTCAAATAGTAATATGATTCATATAGATTATTCGAGGGCACAAAATGAATCACTGAACCATCAGCTGGAAGGTCCTGGCCGGGATAAACACGTTCTGAAATGAAGTTAAAACCACCAGGCCGGAAATCTAAAGAGAATCCTGCTGACCGGTAATATATTGGAGTCGGGATCGCCTGAGAGAGAGAATCTACCAGAGATTGTGCCGTTCTGGTAAAGCTGGGATAACTTTCAAAAGGATACCCTAATATACTGGCGGCTGCAATTCGTTCCGGTGCTTCATTTTCGAACATTCGATATCGCTCTGCAATTTCTTCTGCAATAGCGCTGATATCTTGGGACAAGAGTCCGGGGACTGCATATTGAGGGCCAATTTGTACAAAGAAATTAAAGCGGTTTCCAGGGAAACTGCGAAGTTGCGCGGGATCAGAAAGTTCGAACAGTGTAATGTTCAGCTCATTCGCAATGGCAAGTTGTTGTTCATCTATGTCAAACCCATCAGGTAAAGAAAGCACGATCCGATGTGCTTGTTGCTGATCCATATCAGGAATAAGTTCTGCGAAAGCCAGCAAAGTAAGCAGCACCGATAAGAGCAGTGGCACGTAGGATAATCTATTTTTTAACGTTTACAGTTCGTTCAATCGGCAGGGAACGGGTTTCCTTAAAACTGCTGAGAACAATATTCGACCGCGTTCGTGTAACACCTTCCCATGATTGAATGAGTGAAAGTAATTTCTCAAAAGATTCTGTGTTTTTAGTCCGGACTTTCAGAATATGCGATCCGTCACCGGTGATTGAATGACATTCCAGAACCTCAGGATGCTCCGATACAAGATCTACAAAGTTGTTGTACATTTCTGAACCATCCACTTCTACAAAAATAAAAGCTGTGATGTCGAAGTTGAATTTTTTTGAATCCAGTATGGCATTGTACTCAGCTATGAGTCCTCTCTGTTCAAGCTTGCGCATGCGTTCGGATACCGAAGGAACCGAAAGATGGACAATCTCGGCTATAGTATTTCTTTGTGCCCGGCCATCTTTTTGAAGATGATTCAGAATTTTAATGTCAGTTTCATCAAGTTGATAATTCATAATTAGCACCAGCCTAATATTTCTAAATGATTACCTGTTTATCTTAAATAAATTAGGAAAAATTCCTCAAATATGCTTGATAAGATTTGTTAAAAAGAAATCTTGATTACGATTAAATGATTTAAAAAAATTTCATTCATGCAGGTTACACTATTATCTTTGTTATTCTCTTAAACTAATTAAAAATGTAAGAATTACATTATGCTGGATATCACTTTTATTCGTGAAAATGCAGATCTCGTAAAAGAGGGGATGAAAAATAAAGGTGAAAAAGAAACAGAAATTGTAGACGAAGTAATTTCTAAATATGATGAATGGCGCAGAGATGTTACGGAAGCAGACAGGCTGAGGGCAGAGAGTAACATCCGTTCCAAAGAGATTGGAAAGTTAATGGGCCAGGGGAAAAAAGAGGAAGCCCAGAAAATTATTAAAGAAACAGGGGAGAGCAAGAAAAAAATCAAAGAACTGGAAGAAACCACTTCTGATCTGCGGTATGAATTGGATCAGTTGTTGTATAAAATTCCTAACGTGCCTGATTCTTCAGTACCTGTAGGGCATTCCGAAGAAGATAACAAAGTATTTAAAACCTGGGGCGAACCGGCAGGAAGTGATGATAAAGTGACCCACTGGGAAATTGCCGGGAAAAAAAAATGGCTGGATTTTGATCGCGGATCAAAAGTAACAGGCGCCGGGTTTCCCTTCTACCTGGGTAAACTGGCTTCTCTTCAGCGTGCGCTGATCAACTTCTTTATTAACGAGGCGGTAAAAGCCGGGTATCTGGAGATGCAAACTCCTTATTTTGTAAATGAATCATCAGCCCGTGGAACCGGACAGATACCGGATAAAGAGGATATGATGTATGAGATTCAGCGCGATCAGTTTTTTGTGATCCCGACTGCTGAGGTGCCGGTTACAAATTTTCACCGGGATGAAATACTGGAGCTGAATGAACTGCCACGTAGGTATGTGGCGCATACACCCTGTTGGCGGCGCGAGGCAGGTAGCTACGGCAAGGATGTGCGGGGATTAAACAGGCTGCACCAGTTTGACAAGGTGGAGCTGGTAAACATTGTTCACCCCGGCCAATCGGATGAGGAACTGGAAAAATTACGTTTGCATGCAGAATCATTACTCGAAAAACTTGAACTTCCCTACAGAACATTGTTGATGTGCACCGGCGATATGGGCTTTACCCAAACAAAAAAATATGATCTTGAAGTCTGGAGCCCCGGACAGCAGCGCTGGCTTGAGGTAAGTTCATGTTCAAATTTCGGATCGTTCCAGGCGCGGCGGATGCAGCTTCGATACCGCGATGATAATAACAAAATTGATATTGCTCACACTCTTAATGGATCAGGACTGGCGTTGCCCCGTGTTGTGGCTGCCTTACTTGAAACGTATCAAACCAAAGAGGGTGATGTTAGTGTACCCTACATCTTGCAGTCGTTTATGGGAGTTGAAAAAATTTAATCTGAGGCTGATAAATTTTGATATCTCAAGATCTGTCCTGTACAGTCTGTAGCTTCAGTAAGAAATTATTTAAATGATATGTGATATTTAACCGGCCATAAAATGCTTAATCTTATCTGACCATATCTGGTATTGAAATAGCACAACTGCGACTCGAAATCTTCTATAGTAGTTTTTGATGACGGTTAATGATCATCTTATTCAGACTCTTTCTTTTATAAATGTACATCTTTTTTACCTTCACACCTGATATTTAATAATCTACTTTACCTTTTATATGAAAGAAGCCAAAAAGAATCTTTCTTACCCGAAAGAGAATATTAAAATCCTGCTGCTTGAGGGGGTCCATCCAATTGCAGAAGAGATTTTCAGAAAGCATCACTTTACAAATATTGAGACTCACAAAATTGCGTGGAGTGAAGAGGAGTTGTTGGATAACATTGAAGATGTTCAGGTTATTGGAATCCGGTCCAAAACACAAATTACAGAAAGAGTGCTGAAAAATGCGTCAAAACTAAAAGCGATCGGCTGTTTTTGTATTGGAACAAACCAGGTTGATCTTGATGCGGCCATGATAGCCGGTGTTACGGTTTTTAACTCCCCCTATTCAAATACCCGGTCTGTTGCAGAGCTGGTGATAGCAGAGTCTGTAATGCTGATGAGAAGAATACCACTCAGAGATAAGAAAGCTCACGAAGGTGTGTGGCTGAAAGATGCAAACGAGAGCTATGAAGTCCGGGGCAAAAATATCGGAATAATCGGGTACGGCCATATCGGCTCACAGGTATCTGTACTGGCAGAAAACATGGGCTTAAACGTTATATACCATGATATTGAACCAAAACTGCCGATGGGAAATGCTACAAGAATGGAATCGCTGGACGAACTGCTCGAAGTATCTGACATAGTAACTCTGCACGTTCCGGCAACTCCTGACACAAAGATGATGATGGACGCAGATAAAATGGCCAGGATGAAAAAGGGTAGTATACTACTTAACCTGTCGCGTGGATCTGTTGTGGATATTACTGCGCTAAAAAACGCCATCCAATCAGATCATCTTTCAGGTGCCGGTATTGATGTGTATCCTAAAGAGCCTGAATCAAAAGGAGAGCCTTTCATATCGGAGTTGCAGAATCTTCCAAACGTGATCTTAACGCCTCACATAGGAGGTTCTACACAGGAAGCTCAGTATAATATTGGAATAGATACCTCAACAAAGCTCATTCAATTGGTTGATAACGGCACCACGGTTGGATCTCACTCGCTGCCTCCACTCAATCTCCCTGTACAAAAAAATGCACACCGAATTTTGCATATTCATGAAAATAAGCCAGGCGTTATGTCTGAAATTAACCGCTACCTGTCAGATATGGACATAAATATTTTAGGACAGTATCTGAAAACAAACGAAACGATCGGCTATGTTGTACTGGATATCGACAAACATCACGGTAATAAACTGATTGAGGAACTGAAAAAAGTGAAGCATACCATAAAAACTCGAATTCTTTACTAAGAAATTGAATGCGTTTAACCTTTATAGCAGCAGCAATTTCACGCGTGTTCTTTTGGCATTATCACAAAATGTTTTTTTCCCCTGCCAGATTGCTTCTCATAAACTTCTAATCTTCGGTTCTTGTATGAAACGTTCTCTTCTGATTTTTATAACTCTGCTTTTGTTCTTTTCAGTGACACTAAACGCCCAGCAGCGGGCTATGACTACTGATGATATCATCGACCTAAACGGACTTGAGTCTGCGATGATTTCACCTGATGGTGAGTCAGTGATTTTTGGCAAATCCACTCTGGATTGGGAGGAAAACGAACGCAAAACCAAATATTACTATGTGCCGGCCGACAGTGGGCATACGTATCAGTATATCGGGGAAGATGGCGGATCTGATCTGAAATATTCGCCTGATGGTAACTACATTTCGCTGAAGAGAACCAAAGATGAGAAAACACAGCTTTTCTTACTGCCAACGTCCGGTGGAGAAGCCGTTCAGCTAACGGAACATGAAACAGCAATTGGCCGCTACGAATGGGGATCCGACAGCCAGTCGATATATTTTGTTGCCGATCAGCCTAAATCTTCTGAAGAGAAGAAAGAATACGAGGCAGGGTACGACCATCTATTTGTTGATGAACCACCGCACGGCCAACGTGAGGGGGCATGGCATACCCTCTGGAAGATTAACATTGAGAGCAAAGATACTACCAGGTTTACACATAATGATGTGCGAATTGGTGACTTCGCCGTTTCTCCCGATCAGCAGAAAGTGGCCTACACCGGCCGTTTCGAAAACAGGAGAAATCAGCAGTATATGTCGGAAATATTTTTACTTGAAACCGGGGACAGCACAGCAGTTCAGTTAACCGAAAATGAAGTTCCGGAAGGTAACCTGCAATGGATGCCCGACAGCCGGCATATAATTTTTTCAGCCGCCGATGATGAAGAATGGGATCTCAAACAAAGCAAGCTGTGGTCAATGGACACCAGTGACAAAAGCTATCGGTTGATATCAGATCAGTTCGAAGGAAATTTGCGAGACTATGTGATTTCTGAAGATGGCGGCACTATCTATTTTACGGGATCCTACCGAACGGATACCAATCTCTATTCACTCGATTTAGCTACAGGAAACGTTAGCCAGCACACGGAAATTAACGGAACGCTTCGCGTAATTGATTACAGTAAAGACCGGGATCGATTACTTATCCGAAAAGAGAATGTTACCACGCCGCCGGACTTGTACACCACTAACCTGGAAAATCCGGATGAGCTGACACGCCTTACGGATCTGAACCCGATCGTTCGCGACAGTCTTGAACTGGCTGAATTTGAAATTGTGACCTGGGAGAGTTATGACGGTCTGGAGATTGAAGGAATATATTACAAGCCGGAAGATCATGCTTATGACGGCTCAGCACCGTTTTTGCTTCATATCCATGGTGGGCCTGCCGGAGTTTTCTCTAACAGTTTTCAGCCTCAAAATCATGTTTGGGCGGGACTTGGTTATGTACAACTCGCTCCGAATGTACGTGGAAGTACAGCGTATGGAGATAGTTTGCTGAGAGGTAATATGTATGATATTGGAGATGGTGATTATGAAGATCTGATGAGCGGGGTAGATATGCTGGTGGATAAACAATCCGTAGATCCGGAAAAACTGGCGGTTCGCGGGTGGAGTTACGGCGGTATACTTGGCGGAACAACTATAACAAAAACCGACCGGTTTAAAGCTGCCTCGCTCGGAGCCGGTGTGTACGACTGGGTATCTGAATATGCAATGGGTTTCAACCATGATGTGCGTTTGTGGTATATAGGTGAGGAACCTTGGACAAATCCTGATGACTATCGACAGCGCTCCGCCGCTATGGATGCAGCAAATGTGACAACGCCAACATTGTTTATTCACGGCGAACGCGACAGGGTGGATACACCGCATCAAAGTTTAATATTTTTTACGTTTTTGCAGGATATTGGTGAAGTTGATACGCGATACGTCTTTTTAAAACGTGAAGGGCATGGAATAAGAGAACCGCGAAATCAGCGAACACGGGATATTGAGGAGATCCGTTGGATCCAAAAATATATAACCGGCGAGGAGTGGGAGCCCTGGGAACGCAAAGAAGAAGAGGAGGATGAAGAGAAATAGTAGAAGTCAGAAAAAGACTCTCAGGCTTCTGCCCATAATATGTGTATTACGCCACTGCATATAGTTTTTCCTCCTTAAAGTTCAGAAGTAGCTCGAGAACAGGCTGCATCTCTTTTTCCTGCATAATAGCACCCCGTAATTTTTTCCCATTACGGATTCCTTTGAGGTACTGCCCATAGTGCTTTTTCATGATGATAACTCCGTACTGTTCACCGTGGTGCTCAACGGAAAGTTGTAACTGTCGCGCGCAGAGTTTAAGGCGTTCTTCGATAGAAGGATCTGGAATTACTTCGCCTGTAAATAGAAAATGTTTTGTCTGTTCAAAAATCCACGGATTGCCGATCGCACCACGGCCAATCATTACACCATCAACACCGGTTTCGTCGAGCATTTTTTTTGCCATTTGTGGAGAGGTTACATCACCATTTCCTATGATAGGAATTTCAAGTCCCGGTGTATCTTTAAGATATTTCAGATATTCCCAACGTGCATCACCTTTATATTTTTGATGCCGGGTGCGTGCGTGAACGGTTAAGGCTTTTACACCAAGACGCTGCAACATCAGGCCAACCTCACGTATGCGGATGGTGGAATCATCCCAACCCAGTCGGGTTTTAACTGTTACCGGTGTATCACCGGCGGCATCCACTACGGATCCGGCCATTCTCTCCATCATTTCAAGATCCTTAAGACAGGCGGAGCCGGCACCTTTTTTCACAATTTTATAGACCGGACATCCAAAATTGATATCGATCAGATCGGGATTATTGGCTTTTGCTACTTTTGTAGCTCCCTCCATCGCTTCTTCGCGTCCTCCGAAAATCTGTATTCCGAATGGCCGTTCCGCTTCTTCAAAAGACATCTTATGCATGGCAATATCAACATCCCGTATAATTGCTTCGGAACTTATGAACTCAGTATAGACCATATCAGCTCCTTTTTGTTTGCAAATCTGCCGGAATGGTGAATCTGTAACATCTTCCATCGGAGCTAATAAAAGGGCGTTTTCGGGTAAAGATATATTATGAATATTCATCAGTAAGTTTAGAAACTAAATGAAAAGTGACAGTGAATCGAAGGCAACTTTAAAAATATGGATTTTTTGTGTGTAAACCATCATTTTTCGCTTTTTACAGCAGGTGATTGAGTTGGAAGCGGTTCGATAATCAGAATGGATAGCCATTTGATACTCTATCACGTATATTCAATTTTATTAACAATAATAAACAAAGTACAGGAGCTAAAATCATGTCACTTGCTATATCAGGAATTGAAGAACTTTTAGACAAAGATGCAGACTCACTTTTAAATCATGTTTGTGAAACAATTCCCAAAGAAGATCTCCACCTGCCCACTGATTCATACGTTGATAGTGTGTGGTATCATTCAGACAGAAATAACAGGGTACTCGCAAATCTTGAGAGATTATTTAATCATGGCCGGCTGGCCGGTACTGGCTATTTATCTATTCTGCCTGTAGACCAGGGAATTGAACATAGTGGCGGTGCATCGTTCGCCAAAAATCCGGCTTATTTTGATCCTGAAAATATAGTGGAACTTGCCATTGAAGGTGGCTGTAACGCTGTTGCCTCTACATTTGGTGTACTGGCAACAGTATCAAGAAAATATGCCCACAAAATTCCATTTCTTGTTAAGATAAATCATAATGAGCTACTAACATATCCGAACACATACGATCAGATTATGTTTGGATCGATCGATAAAGCATACGATATGGGTGCTGCTGCAGTTGGTGCTACCATCTATTTTGGATCTGAAGAATCGGGCCGGCAGATTGTGGAAGTTGCCCGTGCTTTTGAACATGCGCATGATCTCGGTATGGCCACTGTGCTTTGGTGCTATACCCGAAACTCAGCATTTAAAGTAAACGGTACTGATTATCACTCATCAGCTGATCTTACCGGCCAGGCCAACCACATTGGTGCAACGATTGGCGCGGATATTTTGAAACAAAAGCTGCCAACAAATAACGGCGGTTTCAAAGCTCTTAACACAGGCGACTCATCGTACGGTAAACTTGATGAACGTATCTATTCAGAATTAACAACGGACAATCCTATCGATCTGACTCGTTACCAGGTGGCAAATGGATATATGGGGCGTGCCGGGCTAATTAATTCAGGTGGTGCTTCCGGTAAAAATGACTTTGCCCAGGCAGTAAAAACTGCTGTGATTAATAAACGTGCCGGGGGTATGGGCCTCATCAGTGGCAGAAAAGCTTTTCAGCGCCCTGTTGACGAAGGGGTAAAACTTCTTAACTATATTCAGGATGTTTATCTTAACGAAGATATAACCGTTGCCTGATGCCATTTTTGTCATAGTCACCTCTTGTTCCCAGGCAGGAGGTGTTCTTTAAAAAATCTTGTAAATTCGGGACTGGATAATAGTTGAGAATCACCAAATCTAATATTTGTCAGCCAAGGTTTCACATAGCGACAGCACTACTTCAAGTTTAATATCCCTCAAATATCTTGCGATCTCCATAGCTTTAAGTGTTATAAGTATGGGAATCGTAATCTATCTGACCTACACACCCGGTGTGCTCGATCATCTGGCTCCTAAACGCCTGCCTGGATTACTTATCGCGTTAGGGGTAATACTTTTGAAGGTCTATTTTTCGGCTGCAAAGTTACGTTATCTGGCAGATAAGGAGATTGGCTGGATTGCAAGCACACGAATATCACTTACATGGGATTTTGCATCAGCCGTTACCCCGTCTACGATTGGCGGTGCCCCGGTTGCTACGTATGCCATGACAAGAGAGGGTATTAAACTGGGAAAATCATCAGCAATTATTTTATATGGCGTTCTGCTGGATCAGTTTTGGTACGCACTCGCTGTTCCAATTCTTCTGCTTGCCGGATTTTACTATCAGGTACTACCACCTGAAATCGGTTTTGTGGGAAATCTCACCATGGTGCTGATTTATTCAAGCTTATTATTATACGGCGGATTTCTCACCTATGGGTTAGTTGTTAATCCATCATCAATGAAAAAAGTTATCAACTGGATTTTTAAATGGCCTTATCTCAATCGATTTTCAGAAAAGATGAGGTTAGAAGCTGATAATCTTGAAGGATATTCTTATGAACTGAGACGCAAGCCAGTAGGTTTTTTTCTAAAAGCTTTTTTCTTTTCCACCATGAGCTGGCTTTGCCGTATAGCCATTCCTGTTATTGTGATCCTGAGTTTGTTGCCTGGTCCTGAGATATTACTTGTGCTTAGAAGTCTTGCTATGAACCTGGCTTTCTTAATTATTCCCACTCCTGGGGGTTCGGGGGGCGTTGAAGGATTGTTTGCGATTTTTATGGGGCCACTCATTGAGCGCACTGCATTTATCGGTCTTGCAGTTTTCGTCTGGCGATTTATCACCTACTATATAAGCATTGGGTTTGGTATAATCGCTACAGCCTGGTATGTAAATCATAAAGTGGTGGAAGTGGTAAAATCATCAAATGATGAAAAACCCATAAAGACAGAAATATAGTGGCTAAACAAAAAATTACGTTTGAATGCTCAAATTGCGAATACAGTTCTCCGAAATGGCTTGGTGTGTGTCCATCCTGTAATAAATGGCATACATTTGAAGAGAAAGCAGAAGAAAAAAAGCAGCAAAAGCATAAGGTTGATATTAGCGAGACCGAAGATCAGCAGGATGCTATTCCATTGACATCGGTTGCGAGCCATGATCAGGACCGGCAATCCACCGGTATCGAAGAGCTGGACAGAGTATTAGGAGGAGGAATTGTGAATGGGTCTTTTCTTTTGCTTGGAGGTGATCCCGGAATTGGCAAGAGCACGCTAATGTTGCAGCTTGCTAAAACAAAACCGGACTGGCCGATACTGTATGTTGCAGGTGAAGAATCACCCTCACAAATAAAACAGCGGGCTGCCAGGCTGTCTGTAAACGGTGATCAACTCTACATCTATTCAAGCTCAAATATCGATTCTATCATTGCCCAGGCCAGAAAGCTGAAGCCAGTACTGCTTGTGATCGATTCTATTCAAACCGTATACAGTTCAAACCTAACATCGTTGCCGGGTTCGGTTCAACAGGTGCGCGAATGCTCTGCAATGTTGCAACAACTGGCAAAAAAAGAGGGAATCACAACCCTGATGATTGGTCATGTTACTAAAGAGGGTGATATTGCAGGGCCAAGAATTCTTGAGCATATGGTTGACACCGTTTTGCATTTTGAGGGGAATCAGAGCCATTTCCACCGTTTGCTCAGATGTGTAAAAAATCGTTTTGGCCCTGCGCAGGAGGTTGGTGTATTTGAGATGAAACAGGATGGGCTGTTTGAAGTACCTAATCCATCTGAACTTTTTTTGTCAGATTTAGATACAACTGTTAGCGGAAACTGCATCACGTGCATTATGGAGGGATCCCGGCCGATTCTGGTGGAAGTACAGGCACTGGTAACGGGCAGCAGTTACAGTACTCCGCAAAGGACGGCAAACGGGTTTGATCAAAGACGATTATCACTGCTGATTGCGGTACTCGAAAAACGTGGCGGTATCTCTTTTGCCGGCCAGGATGTTTATCTGAATATTGCAGGCGGATTGAAAATATCGGATCCCGCAGCTGATCTTGCTGTCGTCGCGGCTTTATCATCAAGTATAAAAGATCACCCCATACAGAAAAGTGCTGTGTTTATCGGGGAAGTGGGACTGGGAGGTGAGATCAGAAGTGTGCGGTACAGGGAGCAGAGAATTCGGGAGGCTGTAAAAATGGGTATAAAATCGGTAGTTGCACCTCCCGGACAAATGTCGATAGATGCGGATGTAGAACTGATAGAACGAACCTACATCACACAAATAGACAAAAAGTACAGTGCTTAGTAATTTTCTCTTTGTCGCCTTCGCTCTTCACGTACGCTCTTCTTCAGTGCTTCTCTTCTTTCCTCAGAAGGCTTCGTGTACTGCTGGCGATCTTTAAATTCATTTAAAAGCCTTGAGCGTGTAACCATTTTTTTAAAGCGGTTAATTGCGCGATCAATGCTTTCATTATCTTTTACGTTGACTCCAATCATATCATTTATATAGTTTGTATTTGTTAACAGACTCCAAATATAAGTAAATTTCTATCTCTATAACAGCCTGCCGCTTCAAAAAATTTCATAGTCTGTAAGGGTAGGTTATTGTGAATAAAATGAAAGAATCTTGAACAAATATATTGAAACAGTTCGATCTTTATTTTCAGAACCCCGTAAGGTTATTGATAATTTTTTGAAGGGAGGCAGAACAGGGTACAGTCACCCATTTATTTTTTGCTTGACAGGTGCTGTGGCTGTGATTTTACTGAACACTCTGTTTGTTGATTTCATTGTTTCTCCCCAGGTAGATGAGGTTGCATCCAATGGTGAGGACCTGCAGCAATTAGCAGAGCAAATGCAGATTACATCTGTTCGCGCAGCCACTCAGTTTCTTCCGCTTTCAATGTTTTTACTTTTAATAATCTCCCTGTCCATAGGCGGTATTTTATTTTTACATGAAAAAACAGAGGGATATTATGATCAGCTGATTATTAACAGTTATGCAACAGGTGCCTCATTTTTAACACTTCCAATTCTGATACCTATCTGGCAATTTTCCGGGCAATCACTTCTTGATCCTTTTATGAATACAACGTTACCCGCAATGGTGATTGCCGGAGTAATTTTATGGATTTACAGGCTCTATTATAAAGTCGATTCATTTATAGACTGGATAAGGATACTCTCTTCATATATTACAGGATATGTAATTTTTGTTATGCTGCTTGGTGTATTGTCGGCCGTAGCAGGATATATGATTTTTGTATTTGAGCGTTTGTTTGAATTATCCGGCTGATCTAAACTTTATTAAGATGAAATCTGATCGGCAGATTATAGTTTAAAGCCCCAATTCCGAAAAGAGCATAATCATATCTTGCGGGATCATCGGGGCTGAGAATTGCGAGAGTTTGCGTGAGTTGGTTAACGGTTTTCCAGTCATTCGTTCTGCGTGTTAAAAGACCAAATTTCCTGGCTTGACGTGCAACATGAACATCAAGTGGAATCAGTAGTTCTGATGCAGGCATGAAAGACCAGATACCCGTATCTACCAAACTGTTCTTTCGAATGGTCCATCGCAAAAACATGTAGAGCCGCTTACACGGACTTCCTTTTTCCGGGTTTGATATGTGTTTACGTGTTCGTTCCGAAAGATCGGGACAGTAGCTAAAAAACCGTTCGTTAAAAATAGCTAAAAGAGGCCTGTTTTGATTCCTTCCCATATCGTAACAGTCACTCCAGAACGATTCAAAATCAGTGTGAGAATTATAAATTTCCTGCAGAGTTAACACAAGGCCGTGCAGATCAATCGGTTTAAACGTTCGATGTTTGAAAGATTTAAATCTATTAAACATAGATTGATTATATCTCATCACAAAATGATAGGGCTCATAATCCATCCGTTTCAGAAGCTCATTTACTTTTGAAACAACAACATCACGTCTTCCCCAGGCCATGGTTGCTGCAAAGAATCCCGCAATTTCCTGGTTTTTCTTCTCCTCAAATGCGTGCATAAACTGAACAGGATCAAGCGGAATATAATCCGGTTGTTCAACTCTGTCGCTGATCGTGTCGAGAATGGGTTTTAACTGGAGGAGCGTATCATGTGATCGCTTTCTTAAAAGCGGCTTCTTAATCATAAGTTAGTGTTCCTTCAGATATCGGATGGCCTGTTTTCTGCAGTTTATCAATTATCATTTTGTTAGCCTTTGGAAATGGATATTCATTTATCTCATTAATAGTTACCCATTCCAGGGCATTGCTCGATTTTGGTTTTGGAGTTCCGTGTTCAATTGTACACCAATATGCATGAAGCGTAATTTTAAAGTGAGAGTATGCGTGCTTTACCACCATGAATTTTTTATTCACTTTAACTTCAACATCCAGCTCTTCTTCAAGTTCACGGCAAACCGTGTCTTTAATAGACTCGCCTGACTTCTGCTTGCCGCCTGGAAATTCCCACAAACCCCCGAGCATCACATCGTCAGGCCGCAGGGCAATTAATAATCTCCCGTTTCGATCTGTAATAATGCCCACGCCAATTTGATGGTGTGGGATCTTTTTCTTGGGTGATTTATAGGGAATTATATCAGTTTCTACCGAATTAAACGCAAAGCAATTCACCGAAAGCGGACAGTTGGTACAATCTGGATTTTTAGGAGTGCAAACCATGGCACCCAGTTCCATAACTGCCTGGTTAAAATCGCCAGGATAATCTTGAGGAATAATTGCATCTGCCAGTTGCTGTATTTCATTTTTAACAGCGGAGCGCCTGATATCATCTTTTACTCCAAAATAGCGGCTTAAAACCCTGATGACATTTCCATCAACAACAGCCTGTTTCTCTTTATAAGCAATGCTGCTGATGGCGGCAGCGGTATAGGGCCCGATTCCTTTCAGTTTGATCAATTCTTTGTAAGTATCCGGAAAAACACCTTCAAATTTGTTTATAACCTCCTTCGCGGCTTTATGCATATTCCGCGCACGGCTATAATAACCAAGGCCTTCCCAGATTTTTAAAACCTGTTGGGGATCGGCCTCCGCGAGATCTTCAACAGCAGGGAAAGTGCCAAGAAATCGTTTATAGTAAGGAATTACAGTATCAACTCGTGTTTGCTGAAGCATAATTTCTGATATCCAGATTCGGTATGGATCAGATGTATTGCGCCACGGCATGTCGCGTTTATTTCGATAATACCATTTAAGAAGAGGGTGAACCGGAAATTCAGTCACTGCGAATCAATCACATTTTGTATTTGTGGATCTTCTGACTCCTCTACCTCTGCTACCCGGAGTTCGAATTCCTGTGAGGCGGCAGCACCAAACTGGTCTGTGGCAATTACACGAAATGTATGTGCCCCGACCTGCCGGATGGTGGGAGTCCATCTGAATACACCTGTTTGTTCATTTAGTGAAGCGCCAGAGGGCAGATCAGCACCAAGATATCTGATCAGGTCGGGATGCGTGCCATCCGGATCAAAAGCAGATATTTGCTGTTCAAAGGCTTCATCAGCCGGAATGGTTTGCGGCCGGGTGGGAGTGAATCGCGGAGGAGAATTAAAAGGTCTTACATCTACTGTAAATTGCATTTGTGTACTTTGCCCGGCAGGTGTAGTTGCAGTAACCTCAATTTGCTGCCGGCCGGTATCGGAGGCTCCAGGTTGCCAGAAAAGTGAATTTCCACGAACTTTTATATTATTGATCGAGCTTTCCACACTAAATGTAATATTAGAATCATCTCCGGCGTATCCTTCAATTTCAAGCGGAAGAATCAGCGGTTTTGGAAATGGAAGGGTAACTGTCTCGATCTGTTTAATGGCAAAACGATCGGCCTCATCACCTGCACCGGTACTTCTGCCTGGATCTGAAGTTCTGATAACCGGAAACAATGAGTTTGACTCGGAGACCAATAACCGGTCTTTATTAATCGTAAAATGGTTACCCGCGCGTTCGTTTTCTTTCCATTTGATGATTTCTCCGTCAGGATTTCCAATCCATAATACATTATTTTCAGTTCGAACAACGATTTCATTCCCCCAATAACCAAGTTTTTTCACCGGAGATTCTACATTTATTTGATGGCGGGTATTGCCATTAGAATCGATCAGAAAAATATCACCCTCGTTGTTTGATCCAATAAGTTCACTTTCTGTAAAAAAAATTTTATTGAGAGAGTTGCTTAACTCCACTTCACCGTCATGTATTAGCTCATCATTACTGGAATTATAGCGATAAATATCTATGAAAGATTGATCACTTAAAACGTAAAGTACACGGTTTTCATCCGTTGCAAGATCGTTTACAGTTCTATTTTCAAGACGATCAGGATCTACAGGAAGAGGATCAGTATCCACACTTTGTGGCGTTTCAAGACTAACGGATACAAGTTGGCCATTTTGCATTGCCACGTACAGATCATTTCCAATTCTGCGCACAGAAACCGGTGCTTCGGGCAATACAGTTGAGGAATAAACACCAAGAACCGAGGTAGGTTCAATTACAGTTAAACGGCGCCCGTTACCGTGTAGATAAGCAAATCGTATGTCAGCATGCAGCTGGTTTCCTCTTCTTTGCATTCCTTTTGAGGAATACAGCCATTGTAAAGAATCTTCATAGGTTCTGAAAACTACGAGTCCTTCGCTTTCTGATAAAACGTAAAGATGAGAATGTGAACTTTCAACATCGAGAATATCCGGAATCTCAAATTCATTGCTGATGTCGTGATTTAATTGTGAAAACGCATCTTCGCAGTGCAATGCAAATAGAGATAACAGTAGGATTGAAACTGCCAATATATATTTCATAGAAATCAGAGCCAATTATGTTGTTTATACCAGTGGAGTGTACGAGAGATTCCTTCTTCCAGAGAAACTTCCGATCGATAGCCGAGTTCTTTTTCGGCTTTTTCCGAACTGCATGTCCATTCAAAAATCATTTCGCGAGCCTTTTCACGATTAACAACGGGATATGAACCAAATAATGATGCAGTTGTTTCTATAAATCCCGCCACTTTTTTTACAATAGCTGGATTTAGTTTAAAAGCAAAGCTTTTTTTCCCCAGAACTGTTTCTGCGATCTGTATAATTTCTTTCCAGCAGGTAACCTGACCCGAAATAAAATAGGTGGATACCCCTTCTTTAGTAGATTGTGATGCATTTTCGATTCCACGCACCAGATCGGATACATATATTACAGATAGTTTTGGGCGGGTACCATTTCCCACAATGGGGGCAACTCTATAACTCATAATTTTAAAGAGAGTATAAATCTGTGCTTCCCTTGGCCCATAAACTGCTGGCGGACGTAAAATTTTGACAGACATGTTACCTGTGGTGTTTTCATGAATCATCTGTTCCATCAGTTTTTTCGATTCGCCATACATACTGACTGGATTCATTGGGTCCTCTTCGGTTCTTGGTCTACCGTTACTGGGTCCGGCTGCTGCCAGGGATGATAAAATTACAATATTAGAAACGCCAGACTGAAGTGCGATCCGTAATAAATTTTCGGTTGCATCAACATTTGCAAGTGTAAATTGTTGTTTTGTAGGAGCGGAAACAATTCCAGCGAGATGAAATATCACATTAACATCAGAAAGGGCCTTTTTTATGGTAACGATGGAACTTAGGTCGCCTCTTACTTTAGTGTATGATTTATTCTTAAGCCACTTTTCGGAAGAGCGAACCAGGCATTTGACTTCTGAATAATCTTTTGATTGAATCAGGTGCTCGGTTAAATGGCTGCCAATAAAACCTGTACCACCGGTAACAAATGCTTTCATTTAATTGTATATTATGTGGCTATAAAAGATCTGAATTATCAGATTTATTAAGATACGAAGTTGAACGCTGCATAGAAAACTGCATGAGAAATTTGAAGGTTGCCCTTTTTACAGGCAATTACAACCATATAAGAGACGGTGTTTCTCTAACCTTAAATCGATGGGTGGATTATCTTCTAAAAGCCGAAGCAGAAGTGTTGATTTTTGGTCCTACTGTAGAAAATCCGGATCTGGATCATGTAGGTACACTTATAAAAATTCCATCCATAAAAATGCCAGGCCGGCCAGAATATCGTATTACTGTTGGGTTACCATCCATGGAAAAAAACCGGTTGGAGTCCTTTAGTCCAGATATTATACACATTGCAACCCCTGATGTTTTAGGTTTTCAGGCATTAAGATGGGGACGAGACAACAATATACCGTTGGTTTCATCCTATCACACTCACTTTACCAGTTATCTTAAATATTATCATCTGCATTATGTAGAACAACTCGGCTGGAAATATTTAAGGTGGTTTTATAGCCACTGCAGCCAAATTTATGTTCCAACGCAATCTATGATTAACGAACTTAAGGCCCATTGTATAGGATCGAAAAATGACAGCCTGCGTATTTGGGCTCGGGGTGTAGATACCGAGCTTTTCAATCCACAAAAAAGAAGCCAGGAATGGAGAAAGGAAAAAGGTTTTGCCGATGATGAGATAGTAATCACTTTTGTTTCGAGACTTGTGTGGGAAAAAAACTTAAAATTATATGCTGATGTAGTCCGGGAACTCGAATCCAGGGAAAAACGTGTTCGTTCTCTTGTAGTGGGTGACGGACCTGCAAAAGAAGAGATGATGGAGATGTTACCCAATACGGTTTTTACCGGTTTTTTAAGAGGTGACCAACTGGCCATTGCCTATGCAAGCAGTGATATTTTCTTTTTTCCCTCTGACACAGAAACATTTGGGAATGTAACACTCGAAGCGATGGCCAGCGGACTGCCATGTCTTGTGGCAGACGCTTCGGGAAGCAAATCTCTGGTGGAGCATGGCGTAAATGGTTTCTTAGTGGATGTTGAAAATGAAACAGCATTTTACGAATATGCGAAACAGCTCGTGAAAAATGATCAGCTCAGAGAGGAAATGTCACAACAGTCTTATATTAAATCCGGAGATTTTACGTGGGATAAGATTAACAGCGGGCTATTGAAAAACTATTACGAATTAGTGGAACTACAGGATTTTTCGTGAAAATTTTATATATCTCACACTCACATCCACCCGATGAGCAGCCGCTGGAAAGTATTGGCGGCATGCAGAATGTGAGTATGCAAATGATGCAAACATTGCGAGTAAGGCCAGAAGTAGAATTAAAAACTATACTTCAAAAAACTTCCTGGAAAGGGATTGGTTTTAAAACATTCTTTTTTTTAGTGACTTTACTGTGGAAAATTCCCCAGGAAACAAAAAAATTTAAGCCAGATATAATCCTGTTTTCGTCTATGGTAACTGCCGGAGTTTTACCGTTTTTAATCAGAAAACCTAATGCCGCATGCGTTACTATAAATCATGGGCAGGACGTAACACTGCCTTTTAAAATTTATCAGCACTATTTGCCTATAGTATTTAAGAATTTGCAGGGAGTAATCTCTGTATCATCTGCTACAAGACAGGCTTGTATTGAAAGAGGAATGGATCCGGAAATAGGTGTTGCGCTGCCCAATGGATTTGTATTCAATTCTTCCGACACTCTTTTGGACAAACAAGCCGCACGCAGATTAATGGAAGAGAGGTTTTCGATAGATTTGTCAGATAGTTTTTTGTTGCTAACTGTGGGTCGACAGGTTAAGCGTAAGGGCCATCAATGGTTTTTGGAACACGTTCTGGATAAAATAAAAAGTAGTGTGGTGATGTTGATGATTGGAGAGGGTCCGGAAAGTAATGCCATCATTGATGCGAGAGAGAAGAGTGTTAAACGCGATAGAATAATAATTGCGGGTCGGCAGCCGGATCAAATCCTGGAGGCTGCATACGCAGCAGCAGATCTGTTTATTATGCCGAACATTCCGGTGGAAGGAGATATGGAAGGATTTGGGATAGTACTGCTTGAAGCGAATAGTGCAGAAGTTCCTGCTGTAGCTGCAAACCTGGAAGGAATAAAAGATGTAATTGAACAAGGAGTAAACGGATACAGAGTGCCTTCGAAAAATGCCGGTAAGTTTGCGGCTAAAATAGATCAGGTTCTTAGCAATGAGCTCCAAACGTTGTCTAAAAGCTCAAGAAAATTTGTTGCAGAAAAATTTAGTTGGGATTTTGTTATCTCCCAATATTTAGATTTTTTAGAAAAAGTAAAATCGCGCAGTTAATGTTCCGATTTTGTTAATTTGATGAAACAGTAATACTGTCTATATTTGTTGATTCCCAAAGATTAAAATTAAAGTCATGTAATGGGCCAATCGGAAGCCGATACACAGCAGCATCTATCGATATTTAATAAAGCCTACGACTTCACCAAAGCTGATGAAGTAAAAAAAATGGGTCTTTACCCATATTTTAAACCTCTGCAAGCTACGGATGGTACAACCGTTCAAATTGAAGGCCGCGAAGTAATTATGGCCGGGTCGAATAATTATCTTGGTCTTACCAATGATCCAAGAACTGTAGAAGCAGCCCAAAAAGTCTTATCAGTTTATGGAACCGGTTGTACAGGATCCCGCTATCTGAACGGCACACTGGATTTGCATCTTGAGCTTGAAGACAAGCTCGCAACATTTATGGATAAGGAATCCTGTGTATTATTCAGTACAGGTTATCAGACAAACGAAGGGTCAATTCAGACTATAGCAGGTAGAAACGATATAATTTTTTCCGACCGGGATAATCATGCCTGTATTGTAGTTGGCACGCAAGCTTCCAATGCAAAAACTGTTCGTTTTCATCACAGTGATATGGAAAATTTGCGCATGCATCTCGAAAAATCAGATCCGGAAGCCGGCAAGATTATCGTAACAGACGGTGTTTTCTCTATGTCTGGAGTTATTGCAAACATTCCGGAACTTGTTTCTCTTGCGAAAGAGTATAATGCCGGATTATATGTGGATGATGCCCATGCAATAGGTGTGATTGGAGACGGTGGACGCGGATCGGCGTCTGTGTTCGATTTAACCAGTGAGGTTGACCTGATTAGCGGGACGTTCTCCAAATCTTTTGCTTCACTGGGAGGATTTATCGTTGGAAATAGAGAAATCATTGAATATATACGCCATCATTCGCCTGCGCATATTTTCAGTGCGAGTATGCCGCCTGCAAATGTAGCGACAGTACTCAAATCTCTCGAAATTTTGCAAGAGGAACCATGGAGATTGGAAAGGCTTGAGGTAATATCAAATTACATGAGGAAGGAACTCCGCAATCTTGGGTTTAATGTATGGTCGAGCCAGACGCCCATAATACCTGTTGTGATTGGCGATATCTTCGATTGCTTTAAGTTTTGGAAAGAGCTTTTTGAGGAAGGTGTTTACTCTAATGCTGTAGTGCCCCCTGCTGTGCCGAAAAATCAGTCATTGTTAAGAACCAGCTATATGGCAACTCATACAGACGAACAGCTGGATAAAATATTAAGCGCATTTCAAAAGGTGGGAATCCGCCGCGGCATCATAGATAAAAATGGACGTTCATTGATCAAACAGACTTAAAGGTGAATAAAAAAGCAAGTACAGATGCTATTTCTGTTGTTGATTCGAAAGAGGATAAGTTAAAGTTTTTAGAATTTCCCTATCGGCATTATTCAGAAGATCAGTATTGGGTACCACCTCTTAAGGTTGAGCAAAAAAAACTAATCGACACTAAAAAAAATCCGTTTTTCAATAATGCCGATATAGAATTTTTCCTTGCCTATCGCAATGATAAACTTGTTGGTAGAATAGCTGCCATTATAGATCACCGATATAATGAATATCATAACTCCAAGACAGGTTTTTTTGGGTTTTTTGAATGCATAAACCGGGAACAAACAGCTGCTTTAATGTTCAAGGTGGTTGAGGATTGGCTCAGTTCCCGGGGAATTGAGCAGATACTTGGTCCGACAAATCCCGGAATGATGGATGAGATCGGAATTCTTGTAAAAGGATTTGCCAAGTATCCATCAATTTTGATGCCTTATCATAAAGAATATTACGATCCACTTCTAAAATCAGTTGGTCTTAAAAAGGCGATGGACCTATACACGTATGAGGTAAATCAGGATAATGTGGATCGTGAGCGGATGAACAGAGCTGTTGAAATTGTATCAAAACGTTTGCCTGGCATAAAAATTCGGAAAATAAGACTCAACAGAATTAAAGAAGAGATTTTAATTATCCAAGAGATTTTTAATGCAGCATGGAAAAACAACTGGGGTTTTATTCCTCTGAGCACTGAAGAGTTTGATTATCTTGCCAAAGACTTAAAAAAAATTGTTGATGCTAATTTTGCACATATTGCAGAAATAGACGACCGGCCGGTGGCGTTTTCTGTTGCCCTGCCTGATTACAACCAGATTTTCAGAAAAATGGACGGCACGCTATTCCCCACAGGGATTTTTAAAATTCTTTGGAATCGGCGAAAAATATCCCGGGTTCGTACAGCATTGATGGGAGTAATACCGGAATACCAGGGTAAGGGGATCGATGCATTGCTTCACCGAGAGTCCATAGAAAACGGACGCAAATTCAATAAATATGCTTCTGAAATTGGGTGGATACTGGAAAGTAATGTTCAGATGAATCGAGTTGCTGAGAAAATCGGGGGAGAACACGATAAGACCTACCGCATGTACACGAAGTCGCTGGTCAGTTAGCACTTGTAATTTTTCTGATTGAGTGGTAAAAATCGTATATTCCGGCCCTTACAATAACCAGAATAAACTTGCGAGCAGATGAGTGAATATCGTGTAGAGAAAGATTCAATGGGTGAGGTAAAGGTTCCAAAAAAAGCATATTACGGCGCACAAACTCAACGTGCATTTAATAATTTTCCCGTCAGCAATCTTACATTCAGCCGTGAATTCATATCAGCGTTAGGCCGTGTAAAATCAGTAGCCGCAAAAGTGAATACTGATCTCGAATTGCTTGATGAAGAAATTGCAAAATCAGTTCAACAGGCAGCTAAAGAGGTTATGGAAGGAAAGTTCGACCATGATTTTGTCGTGGATATTTTCCAGACTGGTTCAGGCACGTCTACAAACATGAACGCCAATGAAATTCTTGCAAAGCGTGCCAACGAACTTTACGAGGGATCAAACGGCCCTATTCACCCAAATGATCATGTGAATTTTGGCCAGAGTTCAAACGATGTTATACCCACATCGATTCGTGTAGCTGCGGTGATTGCCTGCCACGAAGAGCTGATACCGGCTTTAAAACATTTGCAATCAACATTATCCAATAAAGGTGATAAGCTGAAACACGTTGTGAAAACCGGACGCACACACCTAATGGATGCCATGCCCGTAACTATCCAGCAGGAATTTAGCGGATATGCACGCCAGATTGAGCTTGGAATAGACCGGCTGGAATCTGCTTTAGTTCGGATGAAGGAATTGCCCCAGGGTGGTACCGCGGTAGGTACAGGAATAAATACAGATTCAAGATTTGGAAATTTGTTTGCCAGGGAGTTGTCGGAACAAACCGGGATCGAATTCAAAGAGGCATTAAATCATTTTGAAGCTCAGGCTACAGTTGATGCTCCCGTTGAGCTCAGTGGACAGCTCAAAACAATTGCGGTCAGCCTGATGAAAATAGGTAATGACTTCAGATGGATGAATTCAGGACCTAACAGCGGAATCGGAGAAATTCAGCTGGAGGCACTTCAGCCGGGATCGTCGATTATGCCAGGAAAAGTAAATCCAGTTATCGAAGAATCACTCACCATGGTGGCGGCACAGGTTATAGGTAATGATGCCACAATAACTATAGCCGGTCAATCGGGTAATTTTGAATTGAATGTAATGCTTCCTGTTGTGGCACATAATTTAATCGAATCGATTCGCATTTTGGCAAATGCCGCAGTAAATTTTGCCGATCGGTCTGTAAAAGGATTTACTGCCAGAGAAGAGCGGATCAAAAAAATGGTTGGCAAAAATCCTGTCTTGGTTACTGCTTTGAACCCACTTATTGGGTACGATAAAGCCGCCAAAATTGCTAAGAAAGCATTTGCTGAAAACCGCTCAGTGATGGATGTGGCAAAAGAGATGACAGATTTAAGCGAAGAAGAGTTAAGCAATGCCCTTGATCCATTAAATATGACAAAAGGGGGCTTTATGGAATAGAAAAGCGGTTTTATTAGAAAATCTCTTTGGTTTATCTCGGGGAAGATCTTATTATTCCGCGGCTGAAAATTGTGTGGTAATGACTGAATTAACTCTTGTCTTAACAATCAAATGGCATAATGACGAAAACGAAAGACAAAACGAAAAGTAAATACTCAAAGAAACAGGTTAGTGATATTCTTAATGATTACAATATCGCCTGTTTAAGTCGTCAGATGTCAATTCTTGGAAGAAAAGAAGTACTTACAGGCAAGGCTAAATTTGGGATTTTCGGGGATGGAAAAGAACTCCCGCAATTAGCAATGGCAAAATATTTTCAAGAGGGGGATTTTCGTGCCGGGTACTACCGCGATCAAACTTTTATGATGGCAATTGATGGCATTACTATTGAACAGTTTTTCTCGCAGCTTTATGCCAATCCGGATGTAACCAGAGATCCAAATTCTGCCGGGCGACAAATGAATGCACACTTCGCCACTCGTCTTTTAAATGATGATGGAACCTGGAAATCTCAAACCAAAATGAAAAATACGGCCGCTGATTTATCGCCTACAGCCGGCCAGATGCCAAAATTGCTGGGCCTTGCACAGGCATCAAAAGTATATCGGGATAATGAGCTGCTGCACGACAGAACCAATTTTTCTATTGATGGTAACGAAGTTGCATGGGGCACAATAGGAGATGCAAGTACTTCGGAAGGTCATTTTTGGGAAACTATGAACGCGGCCGGCGTATTGCAGATTCCATTGGTGGTTTCAGTGTGGGATGATGGTTATGGTATTTCGGTCTCCAAAAAATATCAAACCATAAAAGAAAGTATTTCAAAAGCTCTCAGAGGGTTTAAGCGCACGAAAAATCAGCCCGGATTTGAAATTATTACCGTGAAAGCCTGGGATTATGAAGCACTCCATGATGCATATAAAAAAGCATCCACTATCGCCCGCGAAGAATACTCGCCCGTCCTTGTTCATGTCACGGAGGTTACCCAGCCACAAGGTCATTCTACTTCGGGATCTCATGAACGTTATAAAAGTGAGGATCGATTGCAGTGGGAAAAGGAACGATGCTGCAATCGTCAATTCCGGTCATGGATTATAGCTGAAGAGATCGCCACAGAAGAAGAGCTTAAAGCAATTGAAGAAAAAGCCGTTGATGAGGTGAAGCAGTATCAGAAGAAGGCGTGGAAAGAATTTCAGCAGCCAATACTGGATCAGAAAGAAAAGCTTAACGAATACCTTGAAAGTCTGATTGATACACATGACGATATAGCACGCCTGGAAGAGCTTAAAAAAGAACTGAAAAGAAAATCTCGTCCATACCGAAGAGATATTGTCTCGACAGGAAGAAAGATATTATCTGTCTTACGAGAGGAACAATCAGATGAAATTGAAAATTTTAAATCCTGGCTTGCAAATCTTAAAGAAGAAAATAAGGAGTTGTTTAATTCACATCTTTTGAGTGAATCCGCGTTTTCTCCCCTTTTGATAGATGAAACGGAGCCTGTCTATTCGGATACTTCCAGAAAGGTGGATGGCCGTGTTGTGTTGCGGAATAATTTTGATGCCCTGTTTGCAAAATATCCCGAAACGCTTGTATTTGGAGAAGATGCCGGACAGCTTGGCGATGTAAATCTTGGTCTTGAAGGTATGCAGGAAAAATATGGCAAAACCAGGGTGTCTGATACAGGCATACGAGAAGCCACAATTTTAGGGCAGGGAATGGGGATGGCGCTTCGAGGACTGCGTCCAATTGCAGAAATTCAATATTTAGATTATTTGCTGTATTGTTTCCAGGGACTGAGCGATGATTTAGCTACGCTTCGATATCGCACAAAAGGTGGACAGGCTGCACCGGTAATTGTTCGTACAAGAGGGCACAGACTCGAAGGGATCTGGCATGCCGGCTCACCTATGGGTATGATAGTGAATGGCATACGTGGAATGCATGTGTGTGTTCCCAGCAACCTGACAGATGCGGCCGGATTTTATAACACTCTCCTACAGGGTGATGATCCCGCCTTGGTGATCGAGCCATTGAATGCCTATCGCCTGAAAGAAAAACTTCCCGAGAATCTTGGTGAGTTTACGGTTCCCCTTGGAATCCCCAAAATTGTCCGGGAAGGTGAGGATATAACCGTCGTTTCTTATGGCTCTACTTTAAATTTGGTTCATTCTGTTTTACCGGAACTTGAAGATATGGGTATATCGGTTGAATTGATAGATGTACGAACGCTATTACCGTTCGACAGAGAGCAAATGATTCTTGAGTCCCTGAAGAAAACAAACCGCATCCTGTTTGTTGACGAAGATGTACCTGGAGGTGCCACAGCTTATATGAGGCAAAAAGTAATTGGTGAGCAGAAAGGCTTTTACCATCTGGATTCCGAAGCAAAATGTCTTACCGCAATGGATCACCGAACAGCTTTTGCAAGTGATGGAGATTACTTTACCAAACCCAATGCAGAAGATATCTTCGAAGCAGTCTATGGTATTATGAGCGAAAGTAATCCACAAAAATGGATGCCGATTGGATAGAGATAAAGATTCAGGTAATCACACTTTTTCCCTTTCCATTACATATCCCATTTGCACCATAGAGCCGTAGCCGCTACGAAAAAAATTCATTCAGAGGTGCAAAGACTTTTTAAAGAATTATCCAATCGGCAAATATGAAGATCCAGATCAGCGGAAGGTATGCAAATGATGAGAACATAACCCCTTTTGCCGTAGTGATATTCCGTGAGACAGCGAATCTGATCCCATAGTAAAGAAACCCTAAGGTAGTTAACAATGCTCCTGCAAGGTAGATCCAGCTCACCAGATCCATCACAAAAAGTTTGTAAACAGTTGGAATAAGAATCAACATTGGAAGCACCACCCAGATAGAGGCCTTTATTCCATGCGGGTCGTTTTTGGGAAGCATCTTAAAGCCGGCGTGTTCATAATCTTTTCTGCATACCCAGGCGATGGCAATGACGTGCGGTACCTGCCAGCAAAATACAATTCCAAACAGAATCCACATGCCATGCTCAAATACAGTTCCTGTAGCTGCCGCCCAGCCACCAACTACGGGAAGTGCTCCCGGTATTGCCCCTACAAAAACATTCAAAGCGGAGATCCGTTTAAGTGGCGTATACGCAAACAGGTAGATAATTGTGGTAGCTAAAGAAACAATCCCGGCCACAATATTTACCATGGTAAGCAGGTAGGCCAGGCCGGAAAAAATCAAAACAGAAGAAAAAATCAGGCTATTGCGGGTTGTAATCCTGGAATCGGGTAACGGCCGCTTGCTGGTCCGCTGCATTAAGCCGTCGAGCCCCCGCTCTAAAAACATATTGTGGGCAGATGTACCCGCGGCGATCAGGTAAGTTCCAAGAAGTGCGTGAAACATCAGCACATGGTTGAGGGAGCCGGCAGTGCCCATAATGAAACCAATCAGCATGCTGGCAACTACACTTAAAGTAATTCCCGGTTTCGTGAGCTCATAATAATCCCCGACTACGCCAATAAGCTGCTGAAATGAAACTGATTTTACGCCTGTATTGCTCATGAATATACTTAATAATGACAGCCTTAAATTTACTCTTTTTTAAGCTGAAATGTTACCTTAATATCCACTTCAAAATTTTGCTGTATAATATTACCTGCTTTTTAAATCAGAATGTGTACTTCTAATTATTTATTGAACCCGGAGTAGTGAACAGCCTTGAATTTGCCTCTTTATTGTGAATCCTGAATGAAACTAAACACCTATCAAAAAACAGCTGTAACTACCGTAATTGCAACACTGGTATTGATCCTTATTGGGGGGCTTGTTCGTGCCGCAGGGGCGGGGCTTGGCTGTCCCGACTGGCCTCAGTGTTTTGGAATGTGGATTCCCCCCACAAGCGCAGCTGAGCTTCCTCCTGAATATGATGCCTCGCTGTTCAACCCTGTACACACCTGGCTTGAATATGTAAACCGTCTTGTTGGGGTGCTGATCGGATTTCTGATAACTCTCACGTTTATATTTTCTTTCAGATACCGAACATCGGATCCTGTTATCACGATCTCATCCGGAGTTGCGTTTCTACTTGTTTTGGTGCAGGGATGGCTGGGCGGACAGGTAGTGCGTTCGGGACTGAGTGCAGGAATGATTACCATTCATATGGTTCTGGCGATGGTTATCGTGAACACGCTGCTGTTCGCGTCTTTCAGGGCAATGAGCGGACGTCTGGCAATCCGATTGAAACCGGAAAATAAAAAGCGGCTGTTGATTATTTCCGGAGCTATACTATTTGTTACATTGATTCAGCTTGTGCTGGGAACACAAGTTCGCGAAGTGATTGATGTAGCCAAAAATGTTCTGGAACTACCACGGGAGAGATGGCTTGACACCACAGGACTTCTGTATGAAGTACATCGAAGCTTTTCGTGGCTGGTGATTATTTTGAGTGGATACTTGCTGTATGAAAACAGAAGACTTCAGGCTCCCCGGAAACTGGTCACTGTTGGCTACTTTATTTTTGCCCTCATTGTGTTGCAGATGTTTATCGGATTTGGCATGGAACAACTAAATATACCCGGTATTTTACAATTACTGCACCTGGTTAGTGTTGCCCTATTAATCTGCACAGAATTTCTATATATGCTAATTGCCGGTTTTTCACAAACGAAAGGAAAATGAAGTAAATCTCTTAAAACCTGGATTTGCAGCCGTTGAGATATGACTTTATAACTTTTCTAACAATTTATTTAGAAACAAGTTAACTTCTCTCAGATCTTTTTTCAGATCCACAGGAACAGATGTGTCATTTTTCTTTTGATTTTCGGAAATACCCTCTTCCACAATTTTTTTTGCACCGGCTGTGCTGTATTTTTTTGTCTGAATAAGTTCTTTCAAACGCAGAATAAAAGTTATATCCTCTTCCCGGTAGGTACGATTTCCGGCTTTATTTTTGCGCGGGGTCAGATCTTTAAATATCGTTTCCCAGTAGCGTAATACATGTGGTTCGATTGCTGTGATCTCACTAACTTCACCAATTGAGTAATAGAGTTTCTTCATAGCATTGAAATCAGTTATTTTCTGAGCGTCTTTAAAACACAATAGAATGAAAATATTCTAAAGAATATGCAAATCAATATGCAAATCATTGAGTAAACATAATACAGATAAAGAACATAAATCTTCAGGTAAAACTCCGGATATTAGCGTGGTGATTCCTCTTTTCAATGAGGATGAATCGTTGAACGAATTGGTGTGTAACATAAAAAAGGCCCTTCCAGATTTTGTTTATGAGATTCTGTTAATCGACGATGGTTCTAAAGATCGTTCCTGGAAAGTAATTGAGGAATTGACAGAAATGCACAACGAGGTAAAAGGAATTAAACTACGTCGTAATTATGGCAAAAGTTCAGCGCTTCAGGCTGGATTTGAGAGGGTTACAGGCAAATATGTGGTGACAATGGATGCTGATTTGCAGGATGATCCATTTGAAATTCCAGCAATGGTAGAAAAACTGAAAGCAGGAGCCGATCTCGTGAGCGGATGGAAAAAAAAGCGTCACGATCCGATATCAAAAACCGTACCGTCGCGATTTTTCAATACCGTTACCCGTTGGACAACCGGCATCAAACTTCATGATTTTAACTGTGGTTTAAAAGCATACCGGAAGGAAGTAATCAAACATATTCACCTCTATGGAGAACTTCATCGTTATGTGCCGCTGCTCGCGAAGTGGCAGGGATTTGATAAAATTGCAGAACAAGAGGTTCGACATCATTCACGAAAATACGGCAAAACCAAATTCGGTCTGTCACGCTTTATGAATGGATTTTTGGATCTGATAACACTGCTTTTTGTAAACCGTTACATGCAGAGACCGATGCACTTTTTTGGAACAATCGGTGTATTACTTACTGTAGCTGGTGTGATTATAAATACGTATATCGCTGCTCTTAAGATATTTTATAATCAACCGATTGGAGACAGGCCGCTTTTGTTCCTTGGCATTCTACTTGTTGTGATTGGAGTACAGTTCTTTTCAATCGGGTTCCTGGGCGAAATGGTAAACAAAACCAGGGTTCACAAATATATGCCCGGTATCGAGAAAAAAATTGGGTTATGAGTACAATTGCTTACGATCCGGTGAAAGATAAATTTTCAGCCATAATCAAAAACTCTCGTTTTTTAAGGCGAGTATTTTATTTTCTACTCGATCTTTTCTTTCTGAGAAGCTGGCATATTCGCAAATTGATAAAACAAGCTGGCGGTGATCTGGAAAAACAGGGAGAATGGAGAATGCTCGATGCCGGTTGTGGTTTTGGCCAGTACGATAGGTTTATACTTCAGCAATTCAAACATGTGAAGGTCGATTCAATCGATGTAAAAGAAGATTATTTGCGCGATAATCGCCTCTATTTTCAAAAAGATATAAAAGAGGGGAGGGTGCAATTTTACACGGCCGACCTTCTGGAATTCACCACTGAGCAACAGTTTGATATGGCTATCTGTATCGATGTGCTGGAACATATCGAAGAGGACGTTAAGGTGATGAAAAACATCAGCGACACCTTGAAACCGGGTGGTTTTTTTTTGATGCATTCTCCTTCTCACTATTCCGGGGAGGATGGTGATGAAGATGATACGTTTGTAGGCGAACATGCACGGCCCGGTTACTCAAAACAAGAGATTCGTGAAAAACTGGTAGCAGCAGGATTAAAACCTGAAAAAATCCACTATACCTACGGCTTTTGGGGACATAAGGCGTGGGTTTTCTCTGTTAAATGGCCAATGATCTGGTTTAACAAAATGGGTCTTGCTGCAGCAATTCCTCTCATATTTTACTACCCGCTTGTGATGCCGTTCTGTCTTCTTATGAATACGGCTGACCTGTACACAAAAAATAAAAAAGGGAACGGGGTGTATGCTTTGGCAAGGAAAGTTTAGATCTGAGGGATCACTTTCAGGTCTGATCTTCAACCATACTATTTCACTCTTACTTTAAAATAAATAAAAAAGCCCCGGTGGCGAACCGGGACTTTTCGAATTATGCATTATGATATTTCAGCCTGAACGATTTATTTAATTAGCGTCATTCGTTTAGTCTGAGAAATATCACCAGCTTTGAGCATATAAATATATATGCCGCTGCTCAAATTACTGGCGTCAAAATTGACTGAGTGGGTTCCAGCCTGCTGAAAGCTATTATTTACCAGAGTGGCTACTTTCCGTCCCAGCATATCAAAAACATCGATTTGCACGTTTGAAGCTGAGGCAAGATCGTACTGAATGGTGGTAGAAGGATTAAACGGATTTGGATAATTCTGCTTTAAATTAATTGTCTTTGGAATATCGCTACTGATAAATTCAGACGATGTGGCCATCCAATCCTCTTTAACAGAGGGAAACCAATTAAGATCACCTACCGGGAAGCCGTCAGCTCCTCCTGTATAAGCTTCTGAGTCGGTATTATAAGATGCATCAAAATCATTTACGTAATAGGTGATCGGACGCCGATCCATGTCCTCGGTTTCAGGATTCCAATAATCGTTGGGCGTGTCCTTTGTTTTTTCAGCCACCTCTACATAATAGGTCATCAGGCCCGTCATCAGGTCAGGTACATCAGTCATGTCAGGATCCTCGATCATAGTAAACGCATCATCTGCGGCATCACCTAATGCTTCCCTGATATAGATAGATAATGGTTCACCCACAGTGATCTCTTCGTAATTATCAAAGAAAGCCTGTCCTTCTGCGGTTACTGAATAATAGTTATTCTCCACTACCCACTCCGTAGTTTCATTGGGATTTGCAAAAATCCATGCCATACGGTTGTTACCATTCTCATATTGCTCGCCAGTGTTTGCCCATTCTGCAGTTCGGGTGTCATCGGTAGAATCTTCACCGGCTGCAAAGGCATCAACAAACAGGTTGTTTGTGATTTCTATTTTATCCCCAACGGTACCAAGAGATAAAACGCCATGAAAACCCATACCATTAACAAATGTATTATGGTCAAATAAACCATAACCAATTTCACCAGTACCGGCTTCCGGGTCACCAAAATTATAGTGACGGATTGGACGATCCTGATAATTTACAAAGGTATTGTTGATCATGATAAGAGAGTCTACGGAAGTTTCCCGAAGATCAATACCTTTACCTGCTCCAAAGTTTGAAGTGGAAAGGGACCCCAGGTTCGCAAATACCACATCCTCAAAATGTATTTTTAATGTAGAACCTTCGGTTCTCAGAACCTGTCCTGCAATATTGGAAAAGATACTATTTGTCACTGTAATGTTAGCTCCTTCACTGTCAGTTCTCAGAAGGCCGCCCTGTACGGTGTATAATTCATCATATTCACCGTCTTCATCACCGGGTTCATAATAACCGGTCACGGCAAGCCCTTCCAGAATTATATCTCCACCTCTTGAACGAAACAGATATCCGGGTGGATTTTCTGGATTATCACCCATGCCAGAGGGATACTGATAAATAATCGCTTTTTCATCATTTGTCGAACGAATGTGCAGTGTTTCGTCTGCCTCAATATATTGTACTTGTCTGTTCAGATATACTTCACCTCCTTGTAATTCATAGATTCTGCCTTCTGGTATAACTCCGCCGTTTGCTGCAGTGTCTGCTTGTATCTGTTCAACAAGCCCTTCATTATTTACATTATAAGGTTCAAGCGTAACAACATCTTGTGCATGTGCTGCACTTGTTAACAATGATATTAGCACAATTGCTATACCTATACTGAAGTAACTCTTTGATATCATAATGATACCTCCTTTTATTAGTTAATGTTAGCATTCAGAGCAACGATTACTCTAAATAGTCTTTAGTCATTACAGGTCAATTTGGATACCAAAATCGAATGTCAATCCATAGGTTTCTCTTGATCGAGGTGCTTTGTATCCTACTACCCTGTTATGCTGAATATTTCTTTCTTCTATATTCGTCAAATTGTTAACATTTCCAACGACAGTTAAATAATCTGTAAATCTGTATTTCAGTGCCAGATCTAATCGTGTATAGGCTCCCTGGATTCTATCATTTCTACCTGACGGTGAAAAAGAACTATAATATTCAGATTGATGAAAAGCGGAAATCCGTCCTGAAAATCCGGCTATATCGTATCCCAATGAGATATTTCCAAATACCTCAGGTTGATCCTGCATCTCCTGCTCAAATGTAATGGTACGCACAGTGTACTCTTCACGTTCACCTAAAATGGGATCGGGAACTAAAGTTACATCTGTAACAGCCCCTAACAAGGTTGTTTCTGATTTAACCAGGGAGGCATTGTAGCTTAAAACAAAGTTACCGAGTAATCCAGGCAACCAGGTAAAATTGATCTGGTGATCAACCTCCACACCATACACCTCCGAAGGTTCGGGAGAATTATAAGGGACAAATAAATTATAATTACCTCTGTGCGGTGAGCTCCAGTCAAGCCCTAAATCATTTATAATGGTGTCACCAGAGGTTGTAATACCATTCAGCATATGATACATATCATCAATGCTTTTATAGAAAGCAGAAATAGTAAACAGGCCAAGGTTGTTACCATAGAAAGATGTATTTACTTCGTAATTCCAGGCTTTAGCTGTTTTTAATTGTGGGTTTCCAAGCACAAGAATTCTGTCGCCACCCGTTTCAGAATCACGCCAGGCAAAATAGGATAACAGGCGCATGTTAAAATCCGGACGGGCTAAAGCACGAAATGCTGCCAGCCTGATATTCATAAAACTGGTGGGTGTAATATTTATATGCAGATGCGGCAGTATAACAGTTTCAGAATACGTAGAGCTGGTATCACGAGTGCTCCCCTCAGGTACAGGAAAACCTCCAATCTGCCGGGGTGAATAGGTATTACTATAATCGTGATTCTCATGTTCAATTCTGGCTCCGATTATAGAGGTCACCAGTTGTCCGAAATTAGTGGTGTTCATTAAGTAGCCGGCCGTCACAGATTCTGTAATATCATATGTATTGGCTTCTTGCGAAGGGTCATTATGATATTCTTCATTTGTACCGGCACGGTTTATCCCATCTTTATTAAGGCTGTACCACTGCCGCATCCGGTCCCTGTCAATAAGGGGATTCATATTGAAATCATTTAAAATGAATTTGGACTGTGGATCCCCGTGTAAAAAATCACTGAATGAGGGTTGTCTGGATCCTGGATTATTTTGAAACCTCTGATAAAAATTTTCGAAATAGGTACCTTCAAAATCCTTCAGGGCAATGGATCCATCCGGAAGCAATTCATTTTCGCGCCAGTAACCAAGTCGATAGGGAGCAAATGTTCGGGAATTGACATTTGTCCGGTCTTTGGAAGTGAATTTTCCTCCGCCTTTTAAAATCCCGGAAAATGAATTACTAAACGTATATTCCCTTGCCAAATCAAGTTTAGCGGTTAACTCTGCATCAGAATTATCCTGTGTGCGATAGTAGGCATCGCTAATGCTTGCATTGTTAAAATTGTTGTACGCATATTCTGTAAATAACTCAGGATTTTCTTTGAGATTATTGGGAATATCTTGTTTCATGCCAGATACACCATTACCAGAAGGTTCAAAAAAAGTAGCCTGATAATCATATGGATAGTGGGATTCTGAGCGGGAATACGACAAAATCCAATTCGAATCAAAACCGAGAAATGTATTCTCTCCCATTAGAGAATTCGTGAGCACATCGATTTGATTTTCCCGGTCCCGATAAGTGTATGTAACCCCGGCACGTGTCTGAGGATAATCACGGGAATGAGTCAAAAAATCCCTGGTAGTAGTGCTGTACATAGAGTTTAATTTGATATTGCCCCCATCGGGTGTATTGATATCAAATATTATCCCCAATCCTTTTCTTGATCTGTTTTCATCAACATATTCAAGATTCAGGTCGTTAATATGGTAATTCAAATCTTCTGTTTCGGTGTTATAACCAATATCAATTCTTTCATTATTTCGGATTTTACTCTCGATATTTCCATTTACCTGAATCCCCAAAAGATTGTCGAAAACACGTTGGCCATATTTAAAGTTAAAATCATATTGGCCAAAGGAGTCCAGTATATTGTTATATCCGCCTTTAGCAGTAAGTCTTAATTCACTCTCTTCGGGTGCTTTTCTGGTAACAAGATTGATTGAACCTGCAATGGCATCTGCATCTTTGTCGGGCGTAATAGCTTTATAAAGTTCGATGCCGGCCAGTGAATTTTGAGAAATTGAACTCAGATCAACACCACGGCCGAGTGCATCTGTAGCTGGGAGTTTTACGCCATCTACAGTTACATTCAAATATTTGTCTCCCAGCCCTCTTAATAATACTTTGTTTGCCTCACCTCCGGATCTGCTGAGAGATACACCAGGCAGACGGCCAATTGATTCGGCTGCATTTGCATCAGGCAACTCCCGGATTTTTTCTTCAGACACTATATTTACGATTGTATTCGATGCCCGTTGTTGATTTATAGCAACGATCTGTCCTAATGCCTGTGAAGTAATTGTAACTTCTTCTCCCTCAACCGAAGATGCCTGCAGTTCCACATCCAGCGTTACGGTTTCATCTTCGGGGATTGTTACGGTAAGGGTTTGAGATTCATATCCGATGTAGGAAAATCTTACTTCGGTATCTCCGGCTGGTACTCGCCGTAATTGGTACCTGCCTTCCATATTGGTAGCGGTTCCGTTAGAAGTACCAAGAATAACAACAGTAGCACCTATTAAAGGTTGTCCATCAGCCTGATCTGTGATAACTCCCCTAAGAGTTCCTTGAGCAAATAAATAATTTTGGAAAAAAATGAAAAATATTCCTGTAAATATGATTTTTTTTGGCGTCTGCATCGACTATATATTGATTGTAGCGGTTTTAGATTCCAGAAGTATTCTTGCTTGATTATTTAGGGTTTGTCATTCCGATACGAGGCTCATTCCATAAGTTACTTAACCGATAACTTAACTTGTGTAAAAAAACAATATGAGTCAAGAAATAATATTCTTGTTTATAAAATTGTCGTTCGGAATAATCTTATAAGTGTATTTCAAGGGAAGGGAACGGATACTATGAAATCTCTTTAAAGAATAATTTACTTATAAATCTTTACTCTATAATTAATTGGTATGCAATAGCTTATAGAATCTGCAACTGTATTTAATGAAGTGGACATTATCGAGTTACCTCAGTAATTATAAAACTATACTAACTTAAATTTATAATTTAACGCCCGTTGTTAATTAAAATATTAGATAATTTAATCAACCTGATTCTATGTTTATTATTTATAAATGTTTACAACAATCTTAAATAAAGAGAATAGATGTTCTTTTAATCGGGTAGTCTAAAAAAAGGATGTGAAGCCCAGGGGGATCCGATCGGTGTTGAGAGTATACCGGGAAGAATTCCAAGGGTGTAATTGATCGGATCATGTACCCTAAATCTCTGCAAGTTTAGTAAGAATGAAATGAATTTTATTCATTAAAAAACAATATTTCATCCACTTCCTGTACCATTTTCCAGGAGAGAGAGGTGGTATCGAACACCAGATGGAAATAACGCTGGGTATCGGTTTTTACTACATAATGGTAATGGAATCCTTTCCCCACGCGTTCTTTGTGTGCCTGGCGGATCTGGTTTATCTGGAATGTTTCCCCGGCTCTTGTCTCAAACCGATAAGGTGTAATATGATGCTTTAGTTTCGGACTTGAAAATCCGCGCACAACATTCAAAACATTAATAGGGGGATATTTTTCCTCTTTCATAGACTCTTGTATTAGGAAATGCAAAATTACACATATATTACACATGTATCAAAAAAAAAATTGGAGAGCCTTTAAAAGAAATGCGAGGGAAAATCAGTTTATAAGAGGGGCATAAAACCAAAGTAAAACAGAACTGATCACTGTTTAATTCTCCCTATATATCTATCTATTATCTCTTAAGTAATGAACTAACTCGGGGTAGAGCCCAAGAGGTATCAACTAAGATCCCTTAACTTCAATATGGAATTAATTCTGGAGTGTCCCCCTTTTTGAAGAGGGCAATGGGGGATGATCTGAGATGCCTCATAGCCAAGAAATGGATAATTCTAAACTCAGAAAGTCATCCCCCTGCTCACTCCGTTCGCTTCCCCCTTCGACAGGGACTTCTATCTTTCCGAGAGGCTGTCCAAAAAGTATTTTCTGTTTTAAATAAATTAAATGAATTAGGCTGAAACCTCCAAGGTTTCAAAAACCTTGGAGGTTTTACCTGTATTATTTCTATAATGACTTTTTGGACAGCCTCAATTAAACCACTTATGATTAAAGCTCAAACAGGCTGTGATAATTTGGCTGAAAGAGGGGCATTCAGATATTAATGACAGTGTTGGTGAGCGTCTGACCAAACAGTACCCTGTGGACAATTCTGGGGGCTTTCTCCACCAGACAGAGCAATCCCTACTAATATAAGACCAAGAATCAATACGATCGCTATGCCTGCTATCCCAAGCTTTGATGAGATCTTCGTATTATCTTTATCCTGACAGCAATTTTTATATTTTTTGCCGCTGCCGCAATAACAGGGGTCATTTCTTTCGGGTTTATTCGCCATAAAAGTCCGGTTAATGTTAAGAGATTTATTCGTTCAATTTTTTAGTGCTTTCTTCAGATTCATTCGTTTTAATCTGAAGAAGTTTATCTCGAATAGTGGCGATGACCATGTCGAGTGCAACATAGTTTTCACCGCCTCTGGGGATAATTATATCAGCATAGCGTTTGCTGGGTTCTACAAATTCGAGGTGCATAGGCCGAACAAAATTTTCATACTGGTTTAAAACCCCTTCCAGATCCCGTTCCCGTTCCATGATATCCCGCTTTATCCTTCGCATAAGCCGTACATCATCATCCGTATCAACAAAAAGTTTTATATCCATCTGCTCACGAAGCTCACGTTCTGTAAAGATCAAAATCCCATCAAGCAGGATGATTTCTTTAGGAGCAATTTTTTCTGATTTATCCGATCGGGTATGAGCCGCAAAATCGTAAACGGGAACTTCTACCTGGTAGCCGCTCTTTAGAGCTTCAATATGGCGGATCATCAACTCGGTTTCGAGAGAGGAGGGGTGGTCAAAATTTTGCTTTTTACGCTCTTCAATCGGCAGGTGACTCAGATCACGATAATAGGAATCGTGTTGGATGAGTTGAATGTTTTCCCGGCCTATTCCGGAGAGTATGTGTTTAACAACAGTGGTTTTACCCGATCCGCTTCCACCACCGACTCCTATAATGAGAGGTTTTTTCGACACTTATCGTAAAGAGGTTTGTCTGTTATAGCTCCGGTCGTAGTTGAGCTTGAAATCCCGGATAGAACGGTATATTGCAGATGCTACAATGGCCTGCCCATATTCGCTGTTTAAAAACCTTGCTTCATCCGGGTTGGAAATAAAACCAAGTTCGATAAGTACTCCCGGCATCGAGGCCTCATACAGAACCTGAAAACCAGCTTGTTTTACTCCTCTTGAGCGCCGTTGAGCACGTTCTCTGAATTGTCCCTCTATATTTTCGGCAAAACGCTGACTGGTAGACATGTTTCCCGCGTTAATTAGTTCATAAATCAGCAGGTCTTCTTCTGTGAGCTCTTCGATCTCACCGGATTCAAACTGTACCACACTATTTTCTCGTTTCATTACCTCAAGGGCAGACTGGCTTCTTGCCATCCCCAGAAAGTAAACCTCAGCTCCGTTTACGCTTTGCTGGCGCACCCTGTTAGCATGTGCAAATGAATTTACATGAATCGAAACAAACAGGTCTCCGTTATTATCATTGGCAATTTTTCCTCTGTCAACAAGACTCACGTATTCGTCTGTTGTTCTTGTATACACTACTTTCAGATCCGGGATGTTCTGTTCAATATATTTGCCGACTTTAAGCCCCACCTCAAGAGTAATATCTTTTTCATAAGCTCCATTAATTCCGCCTGCGCCCGGCTCCCATCCGCCATGACCGGCATCAATAACTACAACATCAAATTTGGAGTCATTTCTCCGTTCATCTTGTGGTGTCTCTGTGAAAGAAAATTCTTTAAGATCACCTGTAGATAAACTGTCTGTATAGAGATCCCACTGAATTGGGGCTATTTCTTCTGTTATTCCAGTAAGATTGTCGGGCGTTGTTTGTGTAAGTGCGAGTAACAAATCTTTCCTGTTTTTATCAGGATATGTGGAGAAATTAAAGTAATTATCTTTATTTAGTTTGATGTCTACAGCAACACCTGAGGGCAGGTTATAAATATTAAATTCCTCAAAAACATTTCCAGTTTCGGGGGGAATAAAATTTACGGTGTCAAGGTGTGGAGAATATAGCATTACCTGGAACAGATCGGTAGCGGGCTGCATAACTTTTGAAGAATCAATAGCTTCGGATAGATGAAAGCGCACAACATGGCCCTGCTCATCACTACGTTCAACTGCTGAAATTCTGTTTAGCTCGTTTTGAGCCCATACTTCAGGCAATGAAAGAAACCCCGAAAACAGAAATAAGAAACAAATAATTTTCAAGAAATGTCTGTAGAAATGATGCATGGATGTTCATATATGCTTTATTCGATAACCTGAGGGAATTTAATGAATATTTAATGTTACATAAACATATTTTTTTCGAGTTAGATTTTATGATAAAAAATAATAATGGCTGCGATTAAAGTGATTTTCTGAAAATCTTACATGGGTTCTCGAATTTTTATAACCATTCGATTACATTAATCATCATTCATATGTATCCCGTTTCAAAAAAGCATAGTAAGTGGCGGTTGTGTGCGAATAACTTATCACTTTCCAAAATTTCTAACTAAATGGGTTGTGAATCAGACAATATTCTATTTTATTGTTTTGGAGTATTTGGCAAATCAATATTTGAAGTATTGGCAGGATTTCTACTACCACAAGCATTAAATTTTACGTTCAATGGAAGATAATAACCGACCCGATTTAAGCAGAAAATCTTTTATTAAAAAAATTGGGGCGGCGTCAGCTGCTTTATCTGGTATTCCGTTGCTGGGAAAATCGGCCTCAAAAAATCACCAGATTCTATCTCCTAAATTATATAGTGAACGAAAAGTAAGCGCTAATGATAAAATCAATTTTGCAGTAATTGGAGCAGGGGGGATGGGACAGGGAAACGTAAACACAGCCTTGAACCATTCAGGAGTTGAGTTGGTAGCCTCATGCGATTTGTACGACAGCCGTTTAGAGCGATGCCGTGAGCTTTATGGCAAGCAAATTTTTACCACTACCAATTATAAGGAGATACTCGACCGTCCTGATATAGATGCGGTTATTATCGCCACACCTGATCATTGGCATATGCAGCAGGCTATAGATGCTCTGGAAGCCGGCAAAGCAGTTTATCTGGAAAAGCCGATGGTGCAGTATGTGGAACAGGGTAAAGAACTGATCGATGCTGAACACAGAACAGGCCGCCCTCTGCTGGTAGGTAGTCAGCGTACCAGCTCAATTATTTATGAAAAAGCGCGGGATCTGTTACAGGAAGGCGAAATTGGAAACCTTAATTTTGTTGAGGCGTACTGGGACCGTTTTTCAGCAATTGGTGCGTGGCAATACTCAATTCCCCCAGGTGCAGGCGAACATAACATAGACTGGGAAGAGTATCGAAGGGGGATGGAACAAATACCATTTAATGCCAAACATTTCTTCCGCTGGAGAAATTATAACGATTACGGAACAGGGGTTGCCGGCGATCTGTTTGTACATCTGTTTTCAGGACTTCATTTCATTGCCGGTGCCAGTGGTCCGGATACAATAATGGCTACCGGTGGTCTCCGCTATTGGCACGATGGCCGCGATGCCGAGGATGTAATGCTCGGACTCCTTAATTATCCTGAAACGGATAATCATCCAAACTTCTCACTTTCCTTACGTGTCAATTTTGCTGATGGTTCGGGAGGAGGTTCCCGTATCAGACTGGTGGGTGATGAAGGCGAAATGGTTTTGGGCTGGAATCATGTTACACTTCGTAAATCGAAATTGCCGGAGCGGCCAGGACATACCATCGACGATTTTAGTGAAGATACACGCGAAGAATATCTTGAATATTACGAGGAGAAATATCCTGAGAGCCGGGCTCAGATAATTGAACCCGATGAGTTTGTTTACAGGACACCAGATGGCTATAATGATCGCTATGATCATTTTGGCTTTTTCTTTGATGCCATCAGAAATGGAACTGATCTGTTGCAGGATAGCACATTTGGATTGCGTGCAAGTGGCCCGGCACTCCTCGCGAACGTAAGCCATCGTGACCGGAAAATTATTAACTGGAACCCCGAAGCAATGGAGATTGTCTGATTAATCTCACATTAAGATATATAGACTGTACCAAAATAATAGGGCTGGATAAATTATACTTATCGGGAGCTATAGTAGCCTGATTTTCTTGAACAAATACTGCATTTAATATGGCTCTAAAACTATTGATAAAGATGTTATGCTTTTTTGCATCTCTTATTATACTTTCAGGATGTGAAAATGCTCATTCAAACATCGATACAGTTATGACGAACCAACTCACACAAGAGGAAATTGAGGATGGCTGGACTTCATTGTTTGATGGTGAATCAACTAAACATTGGCGCGGTTACAATATGGATGATTTTCCTGATAACGCCTGGCACGTGGAAGACGGTTTGCTTGTGTATCGCCCGCCTGAGGGTGATGAGAGTACAACCGCTCTGGATATCATAACCCGGGAGGTCTATTCTGATTTTGAATTCAAAATAGACTGGATGATAGAACGCGGCGGCAACAGCGGAATACTTTATCACGTTCTGGAACAAGACAGGGCAATTTACTGGTCAGGTCCGGAATTTCAAATACTGGATAACGAAAATCATCCCGATGCAGATCAGGGCATTGAAGGCAATCGAAAAGCGGGATCACTGTATGATTTGATACCCGCTGATCCTCAGAATACCAATCAATTTAATGAATGGAATTCGGTTAAAATCATTTCCAATGGACCGGTGATTGAGCATTGGCAGAATGGTGAAAAAGTTGTTGAGTTTGAACGCTGGACTGTCGAATGGTTTGATATGCTGCACGAAAGTAAGTTTAATTGCTATCCTGAATTTGGTGCCCTGCGAGGAGGCCACATCGGCTTGCAGGATCATGGTGATGTTGTGAAATTCAGAAATATCAAAATACGTGAACTATAACTGTTTATATTTTAACCGATTGTATAACAATAAATTAATTAACAAGTTCAGATCAATATTATAAATCGAAGGACGTATGAATCTAAATATAAAAGCCCGTCAAGAAAACACATACGATGCAATAGTTGTAGGAACGGGGATTAGCGGGGGTTGGTCAGCAAAAGAACTTACTGAAAATGGTTTAAATACATTGGTACTGGAACGCGGTAGAGATGTGAAGCATGTTGAAGATTATCCAACAGCAACAAAAGATCCATGGGAGCTGCCGCGAGCCGACCAAATTCCATTTGAAGAAAGAGAACACTATGAAAAACAGTTGCGAACCGGATATACCATACGTGAATCTACAAAACACTGGTGGGTACGAGATACGGATCAGCCATACGAAGAGCGGAAGCGCTTCGACTGGATCCGTGGTTATCACGTAGGCGGACGTTCAATTATGTGGGGACGGCATAGCTACCGACTATCACCCATGGATTTTGAGGCCAACGAAAAAGATGGAATTGCCGTAGACTGGCCGGTTCGATACGATGATTTAGCACCGTGGTACTCGCATGTTGAAAGGTTTGCTGGAATAAGTGGTGAGGCGCTCGGCCTGCCACAACTGCCCGACAGTGAATTCCTTCCTCCAATGGAATTGAACTGTGTTGAAAAAGTCCTGCAGGAATCAATGGCTGATACTTTTGACCGGGTTCTTACGATTGGCCGGGTTGCAAACCTCACTCAGTCACATAATGGGCGCGGAGGCTGTGTGTATCGAAATCTTTGCAGCCGTGGGTGTCCATATGGTGCATATTTCAGCAGTAATGCCGCAACTCTTCCGGCTGCTGAGCGAACGGGAAATATGACTCTCAGACCGCACTCCATCGTCAATTCTGTTATCTATGATGAAGAATCAGGCAAAGCAACAGGAGTACGGGTAGTGGATGCAGAATCCGGAGAAATGTATGAATATTACGCACGAATCATTTTTCTGAATGCGTCAACAGTCGGTTCCACTTCAATATTGTTAAACTCTACCTCTGATCGATTTCCAGACGGGATGGGCAACGACTCCGGCGAACTGGGGCATAACATGATGGATCATCATTTCAGAGTGGGTGCAAATGGTGAATTTGATGGACATGAAAATGACTATTATTATGGCAGACGACCAACCGGTTTCTACATTCCTCGTTATCGCAATTTGAATGGCAATGAGCGGGATTATATACGCGGATTTGGATATCAGGGAAGCGCCAGCCGCGAGGGATGGCACAGCGGTATTCGGGAACTTGCAATCGGATCAGAATTGAAAAACCTTGTTACTACTCCTGGTAAATGGACAATGGGTATGACCGCTTTTGGCGAGATGTTGCCGGATCACAACAACCGCATGTGGCTGAACCACGATAAAACCGACAAATGGGGACAACCCACTGTTGTGTTTGATGTGGAGTTCAAGGAGAATGAATATAAAATGAGGGAAGATATGAAAAACGATGCGGCCGAAATGCTTGAAGCTGCCGGAATGAAAAATGTATCCACGTATGATGATCCCGGCGGACCGGGACTTGGTATCCACGAAATGGGAACCGCCCGAATGGGCCGTGATCCCGATACGTCAGTTCTTGGAGAATGGAACCAGATCCACGCCGTACCCAACGTTTTTGTAACAGATGGATCGTTCATGGCATCAGCCGCATGCCAAAATCCATCTCTTACCTATATGGCATTTTCTGCCAGGGCAGCCAATCATGCCGCTGAACAACTTAAAAAAGGTGATCTGTAATGAATACTGATGATAAAAAAATAGACAGAAAAGAAGCGATTAAACGAACCGGATTACTGTTGGGCGGTGTGATATTTGCACCAAATATTCTGGGTGTTTTAAATGGCTGCACCGCGACGCCAGGCGATTGGGACCCTGTGCTTTTTTCAGCAGGTCAGGCCAGAGTAGTAACATCATTTACCGATGTGCTATTGCCGGCAGACGAAACGCCGGCAGCAAGTGAAGTTGGAGTTCCTGAATTTATTGAAACAATGGTAAACGAGGTGTACAGCGAAGAGCAGCGGCAGCTGTTTCTGGATGGCCTGGATTCATTTGCAGCAGACTACGAATCAGAGCATGACGAGGAGTTTTATGATGGAAGTGAAGAAGATAAATACGAATTTACCTATCAAAAGAATCGGAACGCAATTGAAGAAAATTCCGACAACGATCCATTCTTCTTGCAATTTAAGGAACTAACTATGCTCGGTTATTTTACCTCGGAAGTGGGAGCTACGCAGGTTCTTCGCTACGAAGCGGTGCCGGGTATGTACGATGGTTGTATGCCGCTTGATGAGGTTGGGCGCACCTGGGCAACGTAGGCAGTTCCGTCCTGAGAAGATGTAAACAATAATGTTAGAAGCACTCCGGATAAACAGAGTGCTTTTATTTTATAGGCTCACAGGAAAAAAATCCTTTTGCACGGTTTACAGCGGGCAGGTAAACTGAATAAAAAATCAAAACTCTGTATCTTCATTCTCAATTCTACCTAATATTATTTGTCCTTGATCGGACGTAATAGAAATAATGAATCACTAAAACTGTTAAATTATAAGAAAGCCATTAATAAAATAGCGTGTGCATGAAAGCAAACATGATTTTAGCAGTTCTGTTTTTATTTTTGCTGGCAGGTTGTGGCACTGATGAATCTGCAGAATCCGATGAACAGGCATACGAACAGGCAGTATCAGATTTTTATGTAAGTCTGGCGGCAAGTCAAACAGAGGAAGCGCGTTTTGCCTTTAATAAGATGAATGAGGTGGCTGCTGCTTTTCCAGATGAACCTGCTGCCTGGGCCAATTTAGGTGTGCTTGCTATGAGGCAGGGAAATTTTGAGCTTGCCGAAGACCGTTTTGATCGCGCACGTAATCTCGCCCCAGACCATTCACTTATTCTCTATCTATCCGGGCTTTTTGAAAGCAGACGTGGTGCAACCGATACGGCAATCGGGTATTTCGAGCAAGCACTTGAATCGGATCCTGACAATCCGCAAATCCGGTTCTCAATGCTTCAGGAACTGGAGAGGCAAGATGAGCGTGCCAATGTTGATACCATCTTGAACCATCTTGAACACCTTCAGGAACAACTTCCCAACAATAAAGTGCTGATGTTTGAACAGGGCCGAATAGCGACCCGTGAGCAGAATTCGGAACTGCTTAACGACGCTCTGCAGAAACTTGAACCCACGATTGCTCGCGAGGATGCAGAATTTGTGGAACAATTTGAAGTTGTAAAGGATCTTGCCGAAGAAAATAATTTTTCTGAGCTCAATCTTGAGCTTACATTTTTGCGCAATATGGCAGAATCCAACCCGGCTTTTCAGGATGATTTACGTCAGCTCCAATCAGATCCCAATGAGGTTGGTTTCCTGATTACAGAATTCATTCATCTGCCGGTACCCCGCTTTCTGGCGGCAGATGCTGATGTTGACATGACATTTGAACGCACACGTCCTGAAGATCAGCCGGAACACGCAGATTTTGTAACGTCGGCAACTCTTCTGGAAGATATGCCACCCATTCCGGTATCTGTAGTGGATGGATACCTGCAGATTGATGCAGATACGCGGCTCGAATTACCGGCCGGGACAAATCAGCGTCTAAACAAAAATACAGCGGCATTTATCGACTACAACTATAATTTCCGGACAGATGTTGCACTCGCCGCAAACGATGGATTCCGTCTCTATCGCCAGGATGATAATCAGTCGTTTGAGGACATTACGGGTTCACTTGGTTTGAATTCTGCTACCCTAAACACTGCTTACAAAGGTGTATGGCCTGCCGATGTGGATCTGGACGGAGATCTTGATTTAGTTGTGGCACCAGCCGAAGGCGAAGCATTTGCGCTGAGAAATAATACGGATGGTACATTTGATGTACTTAATCTATTTGAAGGCGCTGCTGAAATTATCGATTTTTTATGGGCCGATCTGGATGCTGATGGCGCGGCTGATGCCCTTTTTCTAAATTCAGAAGGGGAGTTACAATTGTTCAGAAATCTCAGATCAAACAACTTTACAGCTGTTGATGATCTCCCGGTTAATGACCGGGTCGAAGCAGTGAGCGTGGCGGATCTTAACGCCAATGGATTGTTTGATATTTTGACGGTAACTCAATCCTCCGGTCTGCAAATGCTCACATACAATCAAAGATCTGATAACTGGGAATCTTCAACTCTGTTGGAGGCCGCAAATATATCGGTATCACCCGACGAACAACACATGGAGCTTTTTGTTGCTGATATGGATAACAACGGCAGTTTTGATATTATTTACAGCACTTCAGAATCAACAAGTATCTGGCTGACCGACAGCGATCTGAACATCACGTTGTTGGATGAAAGTCTGCCGGGCGGCGTATATTCAATTTTTGACATTGATGGCAACGACAGGCTCGACCTGCTTGGTATTGACCATGAGGGAATTGTCTATAGCATGATGAACAGCGGCACCAGGGATTATCATGCCCGATCGATCAGGGCACGTGCTTCAGGTCTGGAAGGAGACCAGAGAATCAATTCCTTCGGCATCGGGGGCGAGATGGAGGTGCGTTCGGGTCAGCTTTATCAGAAACAGCTGATCTCCTCACCCATTGTTCATTTTGGCCTTGGCAGCTATGAAGAAGCTGAGATGCTGCGGATTATCTGGCCTAATGGATCTGTTCAGGCAGAGTTTGCCGAACTCGGTATGGGCTCAACTATTTTTAATGAGCAGGTACTGAAAGGTTCCTGCCCCTGGCTGTTTACAAATGATGGTGAAGAAATTCATTTTATCACAGATATATTGTGGCGTTCACCGCTTGGACTGCGAATTAACGCACAAGAAACAGCTGGAATTATCCAGACGCTGGACAGGGTGAAAATACCGGGCGAATATCTCAGCCCCGTAAATGGGTTGTATGATTTGAGAATTACAGCCGAATTGTGGGAAACACATTTTTTTGATTACGTTGATCTGATCGCGGTGGATCATCCCGAAGACACTGAAATATTTGTGGATGAACGATTTGTATTTCCTGCACCCGATTTGGCGACACGTGTTATGGATAAACCAAAACCGATTATCTCGGTAACCGATCAAACCGGAACTGACTGGACCGAAACTGTTTCAGCCGTGGATGGCAATTACATGAAACCGTTTCAGAGAACCAGCTACCAGGGTCTGGTGGAGAATCATTACATTGAAATTGAAATTGGAGAATCAACAGATTCAGACGAACCGATTTGGCTGATCGCCTCAGGTTGGCTGCGGCCTACAGACAGTTCCATCAATCTTGCTCTTAGCCAGGGTAATCATCAGCCGCCACAGGGACTTCATGTAGAAATACCCGACGGAGATGGCGGATGGAAAACCCTTCATGAAAATTTTGGTGTACCGGCTGGTAAATCAAAAACGATTTTGATTGATATAGATCCCTCCGAATTTAATGATTCATCTGATTTGAAGGTCAGACTCAGCACTACATCAGAAATATACTGGGATTCATTTCAGTGGAGTACAGCCAGAAACATAGATGAAATTACAGAACAGTCGTTGAATCCTGTAAAACAGGAACTTCGTTATCGTGGTTACTCAGAATGGAACAGAGCCAATGAGATTTCTCCAGAACTACCCGAATATTCCTTAATTTCAGGTACTGTTCCACGGTGGCGGGATTTGATTGGCTACCATACACGTTTTGGAGATGTTAGTGAACTCATGCGGGATATTGATGATCGATATGTTATTATGAATGCCGGAGATGAGATGGTTCTTGAATTTGAATCTCCCGGTGAGCCTGAGCCTGGATATACACGCAGCTATGTATTTGTATCAGACGGGTGGGTAAAAGACGGAGATTATAACACAGAAGCATCAAAAACCGTTACACCTTTACCACATCACGGGCAGGCAGATTATGAATATGGGGTTGACAGCGAGTTGGTAAATGATCCGGTGTATCAGCGCCATCGTGAAGACTGGATGCGCTATCACACACGTTATGTAACTCCGGAACCCTTCCGTTCCGCCTTGTTTTTTGGTAATGATCGAAGTAACAGACCATAACCGTTATGGAAAGACTAAAAATTGTTCAGGTATTAGTTGTGATCTTTTTTATCTCGCTGTTGCTGGCACCGGCGGCTATAAAGCAGATTGAAAAATTCCAGGCTGAAGATCATCTTGAATTTCGTGAGGATATCGTTGATCGATACGGATTTTACCTGGAAGAAATTTCCGGGAATATCGGCATTGATTTTCAACATGTTAGACCAACTTTGGATCCGAAATTAGAACATATCAGTCCTCAGATAGCTTCTGTTGGAGCTTCGGTCTCGGTAGTGGATGTGAACAATGATGGCTTTCAGGATCTGTATTTCACCAACAGCGAATATGGAACTCAAAACGCACTTTATGTGAATCAGGGTGATGGTACTTTCATCGATATGGCCTCCGAAATGGGGATTGCAGATCTTAATATTGAAGGAACCGGGGTTTCGATGGGCGCTGTCTGGGGAGACATCAACAACAGTGGGTATGAAGATCTGTTCGTTTATAAATGGGGCAGACCCGAACTTTATATTAATAATGAGGGACAGGGATTTACAAGAGTAACCGACTCGGCAGGCCTTCCGGCGTGGATGAATGCAAATACAGCTGTATGGCTGGATTATAACAACAACGGCTATCTGGATCTGTTTATCGGCGGATATTATCATGAAGAAGTGGATTTCTGGAATCTTACTACGACCCGCATCATGCCCGACAGCTACGAATATGCCACCAATGGCGGGCGAAATTATCTCTTCGAAAATCAGGGAGATGGTACGTTCGTGGATGTTACTGAAAAAACCGGTCTTGATACCCGGCGCTGGACACTTGCCGCCGCAGCCGCTGACCTGAATGATTCGGGTTACCTGGATATTGTGTTGGCCAATGACTATGGAGTGGATGAGCTGTTTATCAATCAAAATGGAGAACGGTTTGTGAACACGGGCGAGAGTGCCGGTATGGGCTTCATTCCCAAAAGTGGCATGAGCGTAGCATTTGGTGATATTTTGAACCAGGGAAATCTCAGTATTTACATTACAAATATCTCAGAAGCCGGGGTGCTGATGCAGGGGAATAATCTCTGGGTGCCAACGCGCCGTTCCACACCGGAACAGCTGCAGTTCAGAAACCTCGCCGGTAATATGGGAGTCGATATTGGACAGTGGGGTTACGGTGGTCAGTTTGTTGATCTGAACAACAACGGCAATCTGGATCTTTATGTGGCGAACGGTTTTGTATCTGATCAGCCGGATACTGATTACTGGTATGACTACACAAAAGTGGTTGGCGGTAACCGTAACGTAATTATTGATGCAAACAACTGGCCGGCGATGAATGGTCGTACTTTTTCGGGATATCAAACCAACAAAATCTGGATGAACGATGGAGCCGGGCGTTTCAGGGAAGTTTCTGCTGCAGTGGGCGGGGCACTTGATCTCGACAGCCGGTCAATCGCTTACGCAGATCTGAACAACGATGGTTCCCTCGATCTGATAATTGCCAATCAAAATGGTCCCGCCAAAGTGTACAGAAACCGGGTGGATGAATCACATAATTGGGTTCGGTTTAGCCTTGAAGGAACCCGAAGTAACAAAAGCGCAATTGGGGCAATTGTGGTACTTCACTGGGATGATAAGCAAAAAAAACAGTTTGTAAGTGGTGGCGATTCATTCAGCAGTCAAAGCCAGCGTCCGCTCCATTTTGGTTTAGGCAAGAGTGAACGGATTGAAAAAGTTGAAATACGCTGGCCTTCCGGTACAACTCAGACTATTGACCGGCCGGAAATCAATAAGCTTCATATGATCACAGAACCCCTTGATATATGAATAGAACCGCTATCAAGGGTTTCTTTAAAAATGGAATAACAGTTCCAAAACAATATTTTGCTCCTCTTCTGATAACAGGCATCCTGTTGGCCGCTCATATTTCCTTTGGAATTTTAGACAGCTACCAAAAACTTCTCACAGCTATTATTGTGGCTATAGCAACGGAAATGGTTTTACATAAGGCCGTTACAGGAAAATTCCGAAATGCGAGCAGTGCTTATGTATCAGGTATAAGTGCAGGAATATTGGTTCGATCTCCTCTGTTATGGCCGTTTGCGCTTTGTGCCGCAATTTCCATCGCTTCAAAATACGTACTCAGATACAAAGGCAGACATATTTGGAATCCCACAAATTTTGGTGTTGTGGCTATTATACTTATTGCTTCCGACAGTGCGGCCATTTTAAGCATTCAGTGGGGTAACAATATGTGGGCGATGTTTGTGATCTGGATTATAGGTTTATTCGCATTATGGAAAATAAAAAGGCTCAATATTACATTAACCTATATTTCTTTTTTTGTCGTATTTGCATGGGTACGAAGTACTTACACAGGTGATCCATTTCTGTCTGAAGTTGCCCCTTTAACTGGGCCAATGTATCAATTGTTTGTATTGTTTATGATGACAGATCCCAAAACAACGGTAAAAAGCCGGAAGGGACAGAATGCCGTTGCGTTTACGATAGCCTTGGTAGAAATGTTTTTCAGATTAGGAGAAGCAGTATACGCTCCTTTCTATGCATTGTTCATTGTGGGACCAATTGCGCTTATTATTGAAGATCAAATACAACAAAGAAGAGAAAGACAGGATCAGATATCAAAAGATAAGATAGATAGAAAACCTGCAAATGCTATATTGGAATAAGAGTAGGACTGATATAAAAATAAGTATGATTTTGTAAGAAGTTTAGCTGTTGTTTTTAAAGATACAAATAAAAAAAGCCATACCGGGGAGGCATGGCTTTAGATAAAGTTATAAAATAAGTTGTTATTCCATCCGTCGAACTTCGATTGCGCTCAGTCCTTTAGGTGTATCTTCAACGTCAAATTCTACCTCTTCTCCATCATTAAGGCCTTCCTGGAATCCCAGGTTCTCGATATTGTTTCGATGAACAAAAATATCTTTGCCACCATCCTCGGGCTCGATGAATCCAAATCCTTTTTCAGCATCAAACCATTTTACTTTTCCGTATTGCATAACATTTACTAATTGTTGAAACCTGCCAAACCATGACAGGCGTATTGTGATTGAAGTCAATAATACAATTATTTAGTTGAAAAGCCTATTTATGATCAAAAAACTGGATATTTTTTTTCAAATATAAAAAGTAAAGAATCGGTCTGAGATTCCACCACCTGTGAGCAATCACTAAAAACTATAAATAGAGGTTAATCCTCTTAATCATTTCTTCTTTATCCGCGCAAATCAGAGCGAATCATTTTCTTCAAATTTAGTTTGACAACCAGATAAACAGTAACATGATTTACTTGAGTTTGTAGGAAAACACAACATAGCCAAAGGAGAGTAACCTGAAAGAGTTTTCCTCTTCTTTTTTATCTTTTACCGGACACTACTGATTAATTACTATTAATTAATTACTATTAAAGTTCATTAAGGGTTTTTTCGAATTTACTGATGGGCTTCTGATCCGGTAAAATTATCATTTGATTTCTAAAATAGATCCAGAATGATTACAAAAGAGAGAAGTCGGAAAAGGTAAAAAAGGAGATAAGTTTGTAGAGTCATTCCGAGAATCAAAATACTTTATAATTAATATAAACAAATTGTTATGGATTTAACTTGGATAAGCACAACATGGACAGCTATCGCGATGGTTATCATATCATCAATCGGTATTTACATTTCTGTTATTGTATTTACGAGAATTTCCGGACTTCGGTCATTCTCGAAAATGTCCAGTTTTGATTTTGCAATGACCGTTGCTGTTGGCTCTTTAATTGCAACGACAATTTTAATGGCAAACCCGCCGCTTCTTCAATCCATAGTTGCATTAGCAACTCTATATATTTTACAGATAGTAGTAGCAAAACTTCGTGGCAGATCGTCATTTATAGACAATCTTGTAGATAATCAGCCTGTTTTGCTAATGAGAGGAACAGAAATTTTGGATGATAATATGATAATTACAAAAGTAACATATGATGATTTGCGTGCAAAATTGAGAGAAGCAAATGTCACCCAGTTATCACAGGTAAAAGCAGTAGTTATGGAAACTACAGGTGATGTATCTGTACTCCATAACGCCGATCCCGAACACGAACTGGATGATGAATTGCTATCAAATGTAAAGGGTTGGGAATCTTAAACACACTGTGTCTGCACAGCAAATGATCAAAATCAATCCTACCGTCTGGTTTGGTTATTATGTTACTACTTTTGTTTTCTCTTTATTAAGTCTCACGTTTTCTATTATTAAACGGCTTTTTGGAATAGCTGGAAACCTGGATAAGTCTATACTTAAATCCTGCGGCGGCACATCATATTCCATTGAATTTGTAAGAAAACGTACAGCGTCTTTTAGCACAGCAAGTGTTAGCCATTCTCCCGCACAGCGATGATTTAAATAGAAATCCCCACCTCCTTGTGGTATAAGATTAAATTTACCTGGAATCTGTTCCTGGAATCGATCGGGGTTAAATGTCTCTGGGTCATCCCACATACCCGGATGATGGTTGGTGCCATAAATATCCAGCAGAACTTGCGTCCCTTTCGGGAAATGATAATCTCTCCATTTAAATCCCTTTTTAACCCGTGCCATTGCAAAAGGGAAAAAGGGAAAAAACCGCCGTACTTCCTGAACAAAGTTTGTGAGATAATCCTCATCTCCGCTAACTATTTTTTCCCGGTTATCCGGATATTTATGCAAGGCAAGAGCCGCAAAAGTAACATAACGGGCTATAGCTACAGTGGGCCTTATAATATTGATCAGTTCTACGGCTACAATTCTGCGATCAAGTAAATTGCCCTCTATATCCCGATGCCAGGAGAAACGCTGCAAAGCATTCTGTGATTCTGATTCGCCTTTATCACTTGCTGAGCGAGTTTTATGAACGATACTTTCTATCCATTTTTCGGTTTTTCTCCGGCCAACTCTTCCCCTCCAGTGCCGTGCCCCTAAACTGCCGGCTCCTTCAATCATAGCTCCTACATCTTTGGTACGTGAATTTACTTCATTTTTATTCAGAGGAATCCCAGCCCATTCACATACGGATTCAAAAATCAACTTTTCGGCTTCATTGAAGAGAACTGCCTGATCTTGATCTTCCCATTTTTTAGCATATTCGATCCACTTTCCTTTCGTGATTTCAACTATACGAGCCAGATCTTCCCGGCCCATCAATGACATAAACATCTGCTTTCTGTGCCTGTGAGCTTCTCCATCTAATCCTTGCACACCTCCGTGTCCAAAAAGAGTGGATTTAACGAAATTGGGTGCCACCTTTTTTCTTTCGAAATATTCTGTGTTATAAAAAAGCTCTGCTGCTTCATTTCCCCTCATACAGATTGTTTTTTTAAACATCAGCCGGGTCGAAAAAATATCTGATTTAAGCTCCCGGCATTTTTCAGTGACAAACAGATATCCTTTGTTTGCAGCATCTAAAGTGGAATCAGGCATTTTGGTTTGCGGAAAATTTCTCATGATAGTTAATTTAAAATTTAGAAATAGTTATCAACCTGCTGAATTTATCAGCAAAGGATGGGCAGGTTGTTCTCTGTGCATTTGCCTGAAATGAGTTATTTATGGGTACAATGTGTGATCAGATAAGCGCTTTAATGCTCCTTAAATTCATACAGGGATGCCTCATTTAAAACACATGGGTTGAATCCGCTGAAGCAGAAATATAAAAATGGCCAGCCTCTCTTTTGAATTTATATTAAACTAAATATGGACATATTTTCTCATAAATAATAAAAGAAAATCTTCATCAATTGGTATAGTTAAAAAGAATGTTTGTCTGGAGAGTTTTGAAAAAATTCAAAATAGCAGGAACCTCCACCGCATTAAATTGTTTATAACAGTACACTTATGCATGTGTTAACCAAGAAAATCAGGAAGAGAAATTTATGGCTCAACAAACTAAAAAAACAACAAATCACGAGACTATAAAGAAATGGGCTGAAGCAAGAGATGGGAAACCTTCAGTAGTAACGAACAATGGTAACAAAACCGAACTAATACGACTTGATTTCCCTGGGTTTTCTGATGAAAACCTGCAGGAAATTAGCTGGGATGATTGGTTTGACATATTTGAAAAAAATAATCTTGAGTTGATTTACCAGGAAGAAACCAGCGATGGGAAGACCAGTAATTTTAATAAACTGGTAAACAGAGAATAGAGAAAGGTTGCTGTTGTTTAATCATCATTTGGAGAGCAGGTAGCAAATCGTGCTACAAAAGTTTAGCATAATAAGCTACAGTAATAATGCAGATGAAGCATCAAATTAGCTTGTATGTACTAAGCATCAACTGATATTTATTTTTTTTACCTCATATTTAATTAAGAGAGAAACCACTCATTTTTTAACAATTCAATGTATGCAAACTGATTTTTCATCCCGAAAAACGGTAATAACAGGAGGCAGCTCAGGAATTGGAAAGAGTATTGTACAGAAATTATATGAGGCCGGTTCTGAGATTGCCAATGCAGATATCAAAGCTCCGGAAAAATCAGTTGGCAATTTTTTTCCTGTGAATCTTACCCGCCCAAAGGAAATAGAAAATTTTGTAAAGGAAGTAATGGATACAATGGGTGCACCGGAAATTTTGGTCTGTAATGCCGGGCGCGGAGTACATGAAAAACTTACTGAAGGCGATCCACAAACATGGGAGGATATTTTTCGCCTGAATGTATTCAGTGCGTTTCGTTTGATCAGGGCTTTTGTCCCGCAAATGATGAAGCTCCCAGCTGCCGATGTTGTATTCATTTCATCGATCTCAGCTGATCATGCTCATCCTTATGGTGGAATTTATACGGCAACGAAAGCCGCCATCGAACAAATCGCGGAAACATTAAGACTTGAAGTACAACCTGATATCAGAATTACAGTTATCCGGCCTGGTGTGGTCAATACCGCCTTTTTTAAGAACATGATAAATGGGAATCAAACTCCAGAAGAGATTGGCTGGGGATCTATTGATCCTGATCAGGTAGCCGACTCTGTGTTATTTGCTGTTTCGCAGCCGAAAGAAATCATGCTGAATAAGATAGATATGAGACCTGCAGCACAGACAATGTAAATTTTAAACATTTAGATTAAGAGAGATGTCAAAAAAAATTTTGATAACAGGTGGAGCCGGTTTTATTGGTTCGCATTTGGCCGATGAATTGATTGATCATGATTACGAAGTTAGAATTCTGGATAGCCTGGTAGAACAAGTACACGGTACCGGGCAGAAAAGGCCGGAATATCTAAATAGTAAGGCAGAATTAGTGGTAGGGGATGTCCGGGACAAATCTCTATTGCTCCAGGTATTGAATGGTATTGATGCAGTATATCATTTTGCCGCACGTGTTGGGGTGGGGCAAAGCATGTACGAAATCAGGGAGTACATGGAAGTAAATAATATCGGCACTTCTATACTGCTGGAAGCATTAATTGAAAAGCCTGTTGAACGGCTTATTGTTGCTTCAAGCATGAGTATTTATGGTGAAGGATTATACCAGGATTCCAGCGGAGAAATTTATCAAAATGTGAATCGAAATCATGAGCAGTTTACACAGGGGGAGTGGGAACCCCTGGACGAAATAGGCAAGCCACTGAAACCTGTTGCAACTCCGGAATCTAAAACTCCGTCTCTGGCGTCCGTATACGCACTCTCTAAATACGACCAGGAACGATTGTCGCTGATTACAGGTCAGGCGTACAATTTTTCAGTTTCAGCACTTCGATTCTTTAATGTTTATGGCTCACGGCAGGCGTTATCCAATCCCTATACCGGAGTTTTAGCCATTTTTTCCTCGCGTTATATGAATGATAAACCCCCGCTGATTTTTGAAGATGGAAAGCAACAACGGGATTTTGTGCATGTAAAAGATGTAGCCAGAGCCTGTAGATTAACTTTAGAAGCACCGGATGCGGCAAATGAGGTATTTAATATAGGAAGTGGGAATGCCTGGTCTATCAAAGAATTGGCCGAAAAAGTAGGAGAGGCATTAAATAAACAATATTTAAAAGCTAAAATTACGGGGAAATTCCGTACTGGAGATATCCGGCATTGTTTTGCAGATATTTCTAAAGCAGAAGCTTTGCTGGGCTATAAACCACAAATATCCCTTCAAGAAGGGATGAATGAGCTGATAAATTGGCTGTCTTATCAAACAGCAGAGGATCATGTGGATCGGGCTGAAGAAGAGTTATCACAAAATGGACTTACATTTGAAGGCGTACGTAGGAAGGATGGAACATTTATTGAGCAATAGTAACATTGCTTCAATTCACATATTAAATCAGACATTTAATAAAGGGAGAGTATGGTATCAGGAAAACTTAAACAATCTAAAACAGGAATCCTTGAATGGTTTCATATGGGCGATAAAGCCCATGTAGAATTAGCCATTAGCCAGGTTAAGGAGTTGGGAATCAGAGAACTTCGAACCGGGATCTCCTGGGCGGATTATCATACCGAAGAAGGAGCTAAATGGCTGGAATGGTTAATACCAGAACTTTCAAAACATGTCCAAATTCTTCCCTGCCTGCTCTATACTCCTCCTTCTATTGGTCTTGAACCTAAAACATCAGCTCCGCCAAAATACCCGGAGTATTTTGCTGATTTTACCGATAAAATCCTGAAGAAATATGGATCCTATTTTGAATGGATTGAACTTTGGAATGAGCCAAATAATACCAGCGAATACGATTTCCGGCTGGATCCTGACTGGAATATTTTTAATGATTTTATAGGTGGAGCTGCTGAGGTTGTTAAAAAACACGATAAGAAGGTTTTGTTGGGCGGAATGAGTCCAATTGATCCCGGATGGCTTCATCATATGTTTGATATCGGCCTGATGGATAATATTGATGCAGTAGGAATACACGGATTTCCCGGCACCTTTGATAACCACTGGAATGGGTGGGAGTATGTTATTAACCAGGTTCAGGATGTTCTGAATCATTATAAAGGCCACCAGGAGATTTGGATTACAGAAGCCGGTTATTCAACCTGGCGGCAGGATGAACAAAGGCAGGTAAAAGAATTTGTCAACCTGCTGGGAGCACCCGCTGAGCGGGTGTATTGGTACTGTTTGAATGATCTGCATCCCCAAAAATCAACCGTTGACGGATTTCATACCGACGAACGTGAATATCATTTTGGACTGGTTGATAGCAATGGCAGACAAAAGCTCCTTTATCGTCTGTTGAAGAAATATGGTGAAGATCAGTTAGATCGCTTTCCCTGGATCATTAAATCCCATAATAAAATTCCCAGAGAGAAAAAAAGTATCCTAATCACAGGGGGAGCGGGTTTTATAGGAACCAACCTGGCAGATCATCTGCTTAGTGAAGGAAATTACGTTACCATTTTTGATAGCCTTCAGCGGCCTGGTGTAGAAAATAATTTAAATTGGTTGAAACGTAAACATAGTTCAAATCTCAGGATTGAAATTGCTGACATCCGTAATCAGTTTAAAGTCCGTGAAGCTGTAAACATGGCGGAATTTGTTTTTCATTTTGCCGCACAGGTTGCTGTTACTACCAGTTTCGAACATCCTTTTTATGATTTTAATACGAATGCTTTGGGCACTATGAATGTGTTAGAAGCTATTCGTAAGACCGCACATCAGCCCCCCCTTCTATTCACATCCACTAATAAGGTATATGGTAATTTGGCAGATAAAGATCTGGTAGCTGATGACCAGAGATATATCATGGAGGGAAAGGATATAGATGAAAGCCAAAAGCTCGATTTTCATAGCCCTTATGGTTGCTCAAAAGGTTCTGCAGAATCATATATCCGGGACTATGCCAGAATCTACGGCTTAAAGACCGTGGTATTCAGGATGAGCTGCATCTATGGTCCTCACCAGTTTGGCACTGAAGACCAGGGGTGGGTGGCTCACTTTCTAATCCAGGTGTTAAAAGGAAAACCTTTAACTATATTCGGTGACGGAAAACAGGTACGGGATATTCTCTTTATAGATGATTTAATAAATGCCTTTGAATTAGTGAGGGAAAAAATTGATAATCTCCCAGGAGAGGAATTCAATATAGGCGGAGGATATGATAACAGTATCAGTCTGAGAGAATATATTAAGCTTATCGAAAATATTACCGGAGAAGAGGTTACAAAGCGTTATTCCGACTGGCGGGATGGCGACCAGAGATATTATGTCTCTGATACTTCCAAATTTAATTCTAAAACCGGCTGGTCTCCGAAAAATAATATTTCTGAAGGAGTGGATAAACTGTACCAGTGGCTTCTGTCCACAGATGAGATTGAAATTCGTAAAACGGTTAAATCCATGATCGCCTGAAAAATATTTTTGAAGCTTTTTAGGCTATAGTTAAATGAACAAGAGGATAAGGTATGCAAGCAGCCGTAATAACCGCACCAAGAGAAATAAATCTCCAGAGAAGCAACATACCGGTACCTGGTGACGATGAAGTTCTGATTCGCTTAGAGGGATGCGGATTATGTGCTTCAGATATGCCCGTATGGGAAGGGAGAGAGTGGTTTTCCTATCCGGGAGCTCCTGGAAGCCCCGGCCATGAAGGCTGGGGAATCGTTGATTCGATAGGCAGTAACGTAAAAACAGTGAAACCCGGATATCGTGTAGCTGCACTTTGCCAGAAATCATATGCAGAATATGACCTGGCTAAAGAAAAACAGGTAGTTGAGCTCCCGGATAGCTTTAAGAAAAATCCATTTCCGGGTGAACCGCTGGCATGCGCTATGAATATATTTCGCAGAAGTCAGATTAAGCATGGGATGACAGTGGCTATAGTGGGTACAGGATGGATAGGATTACTTTTGATTCAACTGGCAAAAAATGCAGAAGCTGAAGTTATAGCCATTTCAAGGCGAAAATCTTCACTTGAGAAGGCTAAAAAATACGGAGCAGATCATCTGTTTTCAGTGTCTGAAAATGAAAATATTGTGGAACAGGTCGAGGAGCTTACAAAAGGAAAATTATGTAACTGTGTAATTGAAGCGGCCGGTAAAGAAGAAACCCTGAATTTGGCCGGAGAATTAACAGGCATCAGGGGACGCCTTGTTATCGCCGGATACCATCAGGATGGAAACAGGAATGTAAATATGCAGTTATGGAACTGGCGCGGAATTGATGTAATTAATGCTCACGAACGTGATCCCGCAGAATATATAAGAGGGCTTAGAGAAGCAGTAAAAAATGTAAACAAAGGAATTTTTAATCCTTTCCCACTTTTTACTCACACGTTTCCCCTTGATTGTATACAGGAAGCATTTGAAACTTTTGATAATAAACCGGAAGACTTCACCAAAGCTCTTATTACCCTTGGATAATCAGGCAGAGATAATTGAACAAACCAAACCAAATGTAGGATTTTGTGGTATCGGATGGATTGGCAAAAACAGGCTCTTAGCCATACATGACAACCATTCCTGCAATATTAAAGCAGCCGTTGATCCTGATACATCGGTGATTAATAAATTAAAACAGGAAATTAGTGATATCCAATCGTATGAATCCTTTGAAGATATGCTGGAAAGTGACATTGAAGGAGTTGTTATAGCTTCACCCAGTGCACTGCATGCTGCACAAGCTCTGAAAGCATTAGAAAAGGGGAAGGCTGTATTTTGTCAAAAACCGCTCGGCAGAAATGAAAAAGAAACAAGAGAGGTAGTAAAAGCCGCACGTGAAAGGGACCTTCTGTTGGGAGTTGATTTCTCTTACCGCTATTCAGAAGCAGCGCAAATAGTGAAAAAGACGATTCAATCAGGAGAGCTTGGCAGAATATTTGGGATTAACCTAATCTTTCACAATGCCTATGGCCCTGGTAAAACATGGTATTATGATGTCCGGCAATCCGGTGGTGGTTGTGTAATGGACCTGGGCATTCACCTGATAGACCTTCTTTTTTGGGTAATGGATGATCCGCAAATAGATAACATACACAGCCATTTGTTTCACAACGGAAATAAACTTGAGAAAAGTGATAATGAAGTAGAAGATTACGCAACTGCGCAGTTTACTGTTAATGATAATGCCGCAGCCCAGCTTACCTGTTCATGGAATCTATCTGCTGGGAAAGACGCAATTATTGAAGCATCGTTTTATGGTGAAAAGGGCGGAATAGCCTTTCGCAACCGGGATGGATCATTTTACGATTTCGTATCTGAAAAATATACAGGTACATCCGCACAGATTTTAACAGAACCTCCTGATTCCTGGCCTGGAAAAGCCGCCGTCCGGTGGAGTAACAAACTTGCTGAAAACAACAGGTACGATCCAGAAACAATGACGTATGTGAAAGTTTCCCGAACGCTTGATCTTATCTATAAAAATAGTTCCTGATGATAACATCAAAACCAGATACAATCCTGATGACGGCCGATACCATAGGAGGTGTATGGACGTATGCGATGGACATCTGCAGGGTCCTTCAGAAGCATAACGTTGATGTGCATATTGCTACCATGGGGTCACCACTCAGCAAAGATCAAAATACAGAAGCTGCAGAATTGTCTAATGTTGAAATACATGAAAGCGATTTTTCTCTTGAATGGATGGAGAATCCCTGGAAGGATGTCGAAGAAGCGGGGGAGTGGCTTTTGCAGCTGGAGCACCAGGTTCAGCCGGATGTTATTCACCTCAATAATTATGTGCACGGCAATTTACCATGGCAGGCACCGGTATTGGCAGTTGGTCATTCTTGTGTTCTTTCCTGGTGGGAAGCTGTAAACGGACAACAGGCTCCTGAGAAATGGAATACATATAGAGAAAAGGTTAGGCAAGGGTTGCAGCAGGTTGATTGTGTGGTTGCTGTCAGCCATCATATGATGAAAAATCTTCAAAAATTTTATGGTCCTTTTACTGCAACCGAAATTATCTACAATACACGAAATGCGGAACAATATCATCCCAATGAAAAGGAACAAATTATTTTCAGTATGGGACGTTTCTGGGATGAGGCAAAAAACATCGCTTCGATTGCGCAGATTGCTAAAAAACTATACTGGCCGGTAAATGCAGCCGGAGATTTCGGCGGGGCTTCAATTGCAGAGGCTGAAGACATAACTCTCCTTGGAAAAATTTCACAGGCAGCTGCTGCGGAATGGTTATCTAAAGCAAGTATTTATGTTATGCCGGCGAAATATGAACCTTTTGGTCTTTCCATTCTTGAAGCGGCCTTATCGGAATGTGCACTTGTAGTGGGGGATATTCCAAGCCTGAAGGAAATTTGGGGGGATGCTGCATCTTATGCTGATCCAGATAATCCGGAAGAGCTGCAATACAGGATAAATGAATTGATCGAAAACCCTATAAAATTAAAGGCAAAAGCCAAGGAAGCCCGAAACCATGCCCGCCGTTATTCAGTGGATCTTTTTGAACTCAACTACCTCAATTTATATTGCAAAATGATCTTTCTGGAGAAAAAACATCTTCAGCAGCGGAATCAATCTGAACCTATAAAGATGTCCACATGAAAATACTTCTGTTTTATCACTCTTTGGTTTCTGACTGGAATCACGGGAATGCTCATTTTTTAAGGGGAATAACTACTGAGCTGTTAAAAAGAGGGCATAATGTACAGGTTTTTGAACCTCATGATGGCTGGAGTTATGTACATTGGAAAGAGGAGATTGGAATTGAAGGTATTAAGGGTTTTAAAGAAGCGTTTCCTTCTCTGCATACCCATTTTTATAGCAGCCCAAAGGATTATTATCAGGAATTGAAAGACGCAGATTTGGTTATTGCCCATGAATGGAATGAGCCAGATCTGATAAAAGAGCTGGGTGATTTAAAAAAAGAGTATCAGTATAAACTGCTATTTCATGATACTCACCATCGGTCTGTGACTTCACCTGAAGAAATAAAAAAATATGATCTGTCGGAATATGAGGGGGTTTTGGCATTTGGTGAAAAGATCAGAAACCAATACCTGAAAAATAACTGGGCAGAGCGGGCCTGGACCTGGCACGAAGCTGCGGATACGAATCTATTTAAACCGGTGAAGAATAGAACCACTCAGGGAGATCTTGTTTGGGTAGGGAACTGGGGTGATGACGAACGAACAGAAGAGATC
>CAYOLE010000002.1:0-10733 GCA_964404705.1 uncultured Rhodohalobacter sp.
GATGATTGAGATGATCCCGGGTCGACTCGTCCGATGACTTCTCTGCCATATTACAGTTGACACTAATCGACGACTCGTCTGATAAAAAAAGGAGAGTATAGTAGTATTACGTGAGATGAGAATTAAGAATAATAAGCGAAATGGCTACACAGATCTTATGGTTGTTGAGAGTCACTCTTCAAGCCGTTTTACAGCAAGGAATACATTGTGATACGTTATTCCAATATTGCCGGCCCTTCTATGTTGCCAGTTTTCGTTGATCAAATCAAGTTCATTCGGGCTGTGGTTGTGATTCTCTTTTACGATTGTATTACCTCCATTTTCACAATGATTTAAAAAATGACTGAAGGATTGGTAATAAATGGTCGTTTGATCTTCATAAAAATCTACCTGAAAGGGCCCCATTGAGAGATGAATTACCAAGGGTTCTGTTTCGGGCAATTGTTTACCGGCATAAGGTAAACCAAGATCGAGACAGGTAGATCGCCATTCTTTAAATGAATCTTCACCGGGAAATCCCATCAGCATAATTCCATCAATCTTAAGCGCATGCGATAGTTTTTCCAATGCAATCGCCGGCTGCTTAACTTGATGAACAACATGATTTCCGCAAATCATAGCGAAGGTCTGTTCCTCCGGCACGTTATCTTCAAGGTCCCTTGTCTGCCAGGTGAGATTTTCATGGTCTTTGAAACGATTACGGTGAAAAGCAATCATCTCTTCAGAATGGTCGGTTATCGCAATTTTCCGGTGGGGGAAGAGAGTAATCATAAATTTAGTAAACAGCCCAGTTCCGGCTCCGGCTTCGAGGATGGGCCCTGGTGGTATCAGATAACGCCAGGGTTCCAGTGATTGGGCCAGGCGTTTTGCTGACTGCTGTTCAGCCGCGGAATTTTCGTGATATTCTAAAATGGCTTTAGAAGCCTCCGAATCAGCTTTGTGCATGTAACCCTTCTAAACTATACGAAGATCAAAATTCTTACAATACTGTTATGCCGCATTTCAAGCAAATTTACTTGAGATGAAATTAGTTTAGGTCTGTAAGTGTCTCATCTGCTGATTGCCCGCTCCAGGTGGAGTCACTTTTAAATGTTCGGCCCATGGTTTGAAATTGCCGCACAAAACGCCTTTTGTTTACACGCGGAGCAAATTGTGCATATTCGACCATAAACAAACGATTTGTTTCAGGATCGTAGTAGGTGAAATGGACGAACGGGCCACCCATAAAATCATTCGTCATCCTCCAAATTCCCATTGTTTCATAACCGATAAGTCTGTCATCAGTATCTACCTCCTTTGTTTCCAGGGGACGTCTGTAATCTGTGGTAACATACGAACCCTCGCGCTCGCCCTGAACAAGATGCTCCATCAGAGAATCACGGGTTGCATTTATCCAGGCCGAATCAACGAAATCAATGTTTTCCACATCATCCATCCACCAAGCCCACATCCATCGATTGTTATCGGGCAGATAGCGACGAAACATTACTGCATTAGTCGAATCAAACACTTGTATGTAATCGTGCTGCATTCGCACACTCCATCCATGTTTTTCCCAGAGTGAATCAGATATGGCTACCTGCTCACCCCTTCTGAAAAGCTCTCGTTCTCTGCGTTCAAACTCCCTTTCCAATAAATGCCCCACCAGATGATCTTCGGCATTTAATATTTTTTCGGCAAGAGCCTCATCAGATACAGAAGTTAATATTAATGCCCATTGATCTCTCACCCATCTGTCTTCAAGCGGAAAAGCAAAACTTTCTTCCTGCCGTACTCGTTCTTCAACATCATCGCCTAAAAGTCCACCGATAAATGTGGAAACATTCGTTTCCTGGTCAATTGGTCCTGCAAATATCACATTTCTGAATCCTTTCAGCTGCTCAAGCTGTTGATTATTTCTGAAATCCCTGAATGTTAGAGAATAAGCGTCTTCGGGAGTTGGAACAGTCTCTATCAGGCCTCCGAACGTTTCCCGAATTGCATTCGCAGTTTCACTTTCCCATTGTGTGGAATCCATCACAACAACCACTTCATCTACAGATCCAATCGATTGTGGCCGGTAATCCCCGTTGCAGGCGGAGAATAAGATAAGAAATGCAATTGGAGCTATAAGAGATGTTAATTTCATGATATTTGTAATATATAAATTAGATGGCAGTTAATTATTTCCAAATTTTAGTTCTTTAACAAATGTATACAGATTCTGTTTCCATCCATTATCTGGGTAATGTTGACGGATATTTTCAATAAGGGCGCTGCCTACTATAAAGCCGTCAAGATCTGCCGATATTTTAATTGCATCGCGGTGATTTTTGATCCCAAAACCTACCAGTTTTGGATTTTTACGAACATTTTTGCGAACCCGGTCAATAAACTTTTGTACGGACTGCGCAACCTCATCACCATCACGCGCACCAGTAACGCCGGTAACAGATACACAGTACACAAAACCCTCACTTTTTTGATCTATAAGCTTCATTCTGTCACTTGATGTGTTCGGTGCAACAAGGTAGATCATTGAAAGGCCGGCATTTCTCACGTGTTCACTTAAAATGCCTGATTCTTCAACAGGAATATCAGGTATAATCAAACCATCCACACCACATGCTTCCGCTCTGTTGCAGAATTTCTCCACTCCATAGCGAAACACGGGATTAATATACCCCATCAGGATAATTGGGATCTCCGATTGTTTCCGGATCTGCTGAACCATATCAAAAATTTTATCCATTGTAATACCAGCTTCAATTGCAGTATTACTGGCATATTGTATGGTTGGCCCATCGGCGAGCGGATCGCTGAACGGCATTCCAAGTTCAATCATATCAGCACCGTTTTTTTCCAAACCAAGCACCAGGTCCACTGTGGAATCAAGATCGGGATATCCGGCCGTCAAAAAGAGAGACATTATTTTTTGATCTCTTTCACTGTTTTCAAAGACGGCCTGAATCCTGTTTTTTTGTGTAATCATGTGCTGAAGTAGTCTGAAATGGTTTTCATATCTTTGTCGCCGCGGCCCGAGCAGTTTATAACCACAATATCATCTTTGGATGTTTGTGGCATCAGAGTTTCGAGATAGGCAATCGCATGCGCGGTTTCGATCGCCGGGATAATCCCTTCAAGTTCCGAGGTGCGTTTCACCGCGGCCATGGCATCCTGATCCGTTACCCCGTAGTAGGCCACCCGTTTGATATCGTGCAAATATGCATGTTCAGGTCCAATTCCGGGATAATCAAGCCCTGCACTGATCGAGTGTGCGAGCTGTATCTGCCCCTCTTCGTTATGCAAAAGATAGCTGAGCGAGCCATGAAGAATGCCCGGTGTACCGATGGTAAGGGTCGCCGCTGTCTGATCTGTATCGGAACCGAGGCCGGCTGCTTCAACCCCGATCATCTTTACTGAGTCATCATTTATAAACGGATAGAAGAAACCGATTGCGTTTGATCCCCCTCCCACACATGCGATGATATAATCAGGTAAACGGCTTTCAGCTTTTAATAGCTGGGACTTCGTTTCTTCCCCAATTACCCGGTGAAAAGTTCGTGTCATCGCCGGATATGGATGAGGACCAACAACAGATCCGATAATATAAAAAGTGTCTTCAACATTAGTCACCCAATCACGAATGGCTTCATTAGTGGCATCTTTTAATGTTTTTGATCCGCTTGAAACAGACCTTACTTCTGCACCCAGCAATCGCATCCGTTCCACATTCAGTTTCTGACGCTCCATATCTTCGGCTCCCATATAAACCACACACTCCAGGCCGAATTTGGCACAAACGGTTGCTGTAGCCACTCCGTGCTGTCCGGCTCCGGTTTCTGCAATGATCCGATTTTTACCCATTTTTCTGGCAAGCAAAATCTGACCAATTGCATTATTGATTTTGTGAGCCCCGGTATGGCATAGATCTTCGCGCTTAAAGTAAATTTTTGCCTTGCCATAATGATCAGTCAGGCGGTCTGCAAAAGTGAGCTTCGTGGGACGGCCCACATACTCCTCCAGCAGATGATGATATTCGTTCATAAACACAGGATCTTCCTGTGCCTCCGCAAACGCCGCTTCAAGTTCTGCAAGAGCCGGCATTAAAATTTCAGGTACAAACTTACCTCCGTACTTTCCAAAATAGCCGGATTTTGTCGGTGCTTCGTAAATCATAATATTTTTATGTTTCTATTTAAAGACCTGCCAGAGGGCGTCGACAGACGCTTCTGGCAGAGTCGCGGATTATGGACTCAAAAGTCAGGACACACAGCGCTGACAGGAGCTGCGCACGCTGTCAGGTTGTGTGGTTCTACAGCCCGCCTTTTTCCTGCGCGTCCCAGATATCGCGCATTTGTTCAAAGAACGTTTCAATTTTTGTAAAGTCTTTCAATCCGGGTGATTCTTCCACACCACTTGACAAATCTACTGCAAAGGGCTGTGTTTGTTTAATGGCATTCCGGATATTTTCACTGTTCAGACCGCCGGATAAAAAAAAGGGTTTTATTTCCCTGATTTCGGTCAATAGCTCCCAGTCAAAAGCTTTACCTGTACCACCCCATTTACCCGGCAGTTTTGTATCGAACAACAGATATTCAACAGCATCCAGGTATGGTTCGATCCTGTTTTGCAGTTGTTCAGCCGAAGTGTCTTCGTCAATATGAAACGCCTTTATAACCGGCTGTTCAATCAGTTCGCAATATTCCACGGATTCTTCACCGTGAAGCTGCACCAGATCCAGACCTATTTGTGTGGCAACAGACTGAACATCATCGAGCGGCTGGTTTACAAATACGCCTACTTTTTGCGGCCCTTCCAGCCAGTTGATAATGGCGCCTGCTTTTGCAGGTTTAATATACCGTGAGCTGCCAGGATAAAAAATAAATCCTATAAAATCGGCCAGGGCTCCGGATACAAAACGCGCATCTTCAAGGTTGGTAATGCCACAAATTTTGACGTTCGTTCGATTTTCAGGGTCAGCGACCATGATTAAAATTTTGATTATCAGTTAATTTATTTTGGTTTTCTATCATCTCTTTAAGAGCCTTTCCGGGATCGGGCTGACGCATAAATTGCTCGCCGATCAATGCTGCATCAATTCCATTTTTGTGAAGCACAGCGAGATCTGCTGCAGTTTTCAACCCGCTTTCTGATACCGTAACAACTCCGTCGGGAGCCTTTTTCAATAATTCCACACCCCTGTGCAGATCTACAGTAAATGTATTTAAATCACGGTTATTTACGCCCAGTATATCTATTTCATCCCATTTTAGTGAATCAACCTCCGATTCATGATAGCATTCTACAAGTGCCTCTACTTTAAATTCTCTCGCTGCAGTCAGTAGTTCTGATAACTGACTTCCATCACAGATTGTAGCGATCAACAGCACCGCGTCAGCCCCGATAGCGGCGGCCTCTTTGATCTGATATGGGTCGATCAGAAAATCCTTTCTCAAAAGTGGAATCGGGCTGAACTCTGCAATTTCTGTAAGGTAGCCGGGCGAACCCATAAAAAAAGGAGCATCGGTCAACACAGAAATCGCACTTGCCCCACCATCTATATACTGTTCCGCAATTTTTTTCGGATTGAAATCATGTCGAATAATCCCTTTTGAGGGAGATCCTTTTTTTACTTCAGCGATAATTGAAATTGAATCGTCTGACGTCAGTGCTTCTGCCAGTGATTTTTTCTCTTTTTCAAATCCCGGAAAAGATTCCAGTTCATTCCACGACACTTCCCGCCGGCGTTTGGATAGATCACTGCGAGTTTTCTCAACAATTTCCTCTAAAATACTTGCCATAATTAAGCCAAATTTTGAGAAGCCTCAATAAAGAGTTTTAGTTTTTCTTTTGCTTTGCCAGAGTTTATACTTTCGGCCGCCATCTCAACGGCTGATTCCAGTGATTCAGCTGCCCGGGCTGCACGAATCGCAAATGCAGCATTTAGTTCCACGATATTGCGCTGAGCCTGTGTTGAACTACTATTTACAATATTTTTGATGATCTCTGCATTGTATTCGGCATCACCCCCGAGCAGTTCATCAAACTTTACTTTATCATAACCCAGACTTACGGGATCAAATGTAGTGGAATTTCCTGATACACTGGATTTTAGCTCATAAATCTCTGTTTGCGAAGATAAACTCACCTCATCCAGCCCGTCGTGCGCGCTTAGTGTAAATGCAGATTCCGTATCAAGGTTGGCCAGTATCTGAATCATGATAGAAGCCGCTTCCTTGCTGAACGTGCCAACCACCTGATGCCTTACTCCGGCTGGATTCAGCAGAGGCCCCAGCATGTTAAAAAAAGTTCTTACTTTAAGCGATCTTCGTGCAGGCATAACATATTTCATTGCGGGATGGAAATTGGGAGCAAACATAAATGCCATCCCCGTATCCCTGAACATTTTTTCAACCTGGTCTTTTTGAAGATTGGGTACAGCACCCAGAACATCAAGTACATCATAGCTGCCACATTTACTGGAAACACTTCTGTTTCCATGTTTTAATACCGGAACTCCGGCACCCGCAACAACAAACATCGCCGCCGTTGAGATATTGAATGTCCCTGATTTATCTCCGCCGGTTCCACATAGATCAACGGCTCCGGTGACATCCACTTCTACCGGGGTCGCCGCATTACGCATCACTTCTACAAATGCGGTGAGTTCCTCAGGGGTCTCTCCCTTCATACGCATACCGAAGAGAAATGCAGCCACCTCTTCATTTGATATATTTCCATCAACGATTTGAGTCAGTGCATCAGCGGCCTCAGTTCTGGTGAGATTTTCACTTATGGAAATTTTTTCAAGATATGATGTAAACATATGAAGGGTAATTAGTTAAGTTCTTATAGTTTCTAAATATTTATAGAATATCAGGTCAGTACTTTACTGTAACTTAATGTAAGCCAGTTTTTAACAATTTTTGGTCCTTCTGTAGTCAGAATACTTTCGGGATGAAACTGAATTCCTTCAATGGGATATTTGCGATGCCGTATTCCCATTATCACTCCATCGGGAGTCTTTGATGTAATTTCAAGCTGATCCCCCGGAACTGTATCCGGCTCAAGGGTCAGTGAATGGTACCTGGTGGCGATAAAATTGTCTTCTATTCCCTCGAAAACTGTTTTGCCATCATGCTCTATGATTGATGTTTTCCCATGCATGAGGCTCGGCGCATGAACCACTTTTGCCCCGAACACCTGCCCTATTGCCTGGTGGCCGAGACATACCCCCAAAACCGGAATATCCCGGCCCAGTTCACGTATGACTTCCTCGGTAACCCCGGCATCTTCAGGGCGGCCAGGTCCGGGTGAGATCAGAATTTTTTCCGGATTCAGTTCCCTGATCTCCTCAACCGTCAGATCATCGTTGCGTATTACGCGGTAGTCGTCCGTTACTTCCGCAACAATGTGAACCAGGTTGTAGGTAAATGAATCGTAGTTGTCGATAATTAGAATCATGAGATTTAAGTAGTAGTGAGTCTTGAGTCGTGAGTCTTGAGTTGAGAGTTGAGAGTTGAGAGTTGAGATTCCATTTTCTCAAATCTCATGTCTCAAGACTCACGACTATTAATATTTAAAACTTCTGAATAGTCCTGTTGCTGAGCGGATCGGCTCCATTACCTCTTCGGCCCGTTCACGCGCTTTTTTTCCTCCTTCACGCAGAACATCATTCAGGTAAGAGGGGTCGTTTTCGAGTTTCTTTCTGCGCTGGTGCGCATCCGCGAAATACTCCTCAATCAAACCTAAAAGCTCTTTCTTTGCGTGACCATATCCATAACCTCCGGCCCTGTACTTATCAGCGATTTCATTTTTGTGATCTTCGTCAGCAAATAAGCTGATCAGCGCAAATACGCTACAGGTTTCCGGATTTTTCGGGTCTTCAAGTGCTGTAGAATCTGTTTTGATTGACATCACTGATTTTTTCAAAGTTTTGCCTTCATCAAATATATTAATTGTGTTTCCGTACGATTTACTCATTTTTCGTCCATCCGTTCCCGGAACTGTGGCCACCGATTTCACGATATGCTCCTCGGGAATTATAAGCAATTCTCGATCATACGCACGGTTCAATTTACCGGCAAGATCGCGGGTAATTTCAATATTCTGTTTTTGATCCTCGCCAACAGGTACAATATCGGAGTGATAGACCAGGATATCCGCTGCCTGCAGAATCGGATAAGTAAACAAACCCACATTGGGACTCAATCCGTTCGCCACTTTATCTTTATAAGCCACACCTTTTTCCATAAGGGATACGGGAGTGAGTGTTCCCAGTATCCAGGCCAGTTCTGTGGTTTGCGGCACATCAGACTGTGCAAAGAATGTGCATTTTTCCGGATCGAGTCCGAGAGCAAGATAATCGAGCACAACATCTTTTGTATAAGTTGATAACAGCTCGCCGTCAGTGACGGATGTAAGTGAATGATAATTGGCCAGAAAATAGAATGCATCTCCTTTTTCCTGCATTGATATGTGCTGTTTCATCGCGCCAAAATAATTGCCGATATGAAGTTTACCTGATGGCTGAATGCCGGAAAGTATCGTTTTTTGTTTCGTCATTTTTTTTGAGTCCGATCCCTGAGATTGTCAATACTCAGGATTCATAACTTTTATCAGTTTCTATTTAGTGATCAATAACGTCCTAAACTTTAAAATTCATTCATACAAAACGATTGTTTAAATGGTTTTGGTTTTTGAATTCTCGCAGATTTCCACAGAGGATATCGCAGAGTTGCGCTGAATAACGATAGATTCGGAAAAAAGATCATCCGCAAAACTCAGCGGGTCACTCAGCGAAACTCTGCGAGAAAATAAAGGGGATAGTTTTTTAAACATGTTAGCCAATCCGTTTATATATGAAATAAATACAGGTTTTTCCCTATTAAAAAAGCGTTTAGGACGCTATTGTTTTGTGATTTCTAATGCTACGCTTAAAGCTTCTATAAGTGCACCGGCTTTGCTTTTGGTTTCCTGATACTCTGTTTCGGGATCGCTGTCTGCCACGATACCGGCCCCGGCCTGGATGTAGACCGAATCGCCGGTTACCACCATTGTTCTGATGGCGATGCAGGTATCCATATTCCCGGAAAAATCGAAGTATCCAACTGCGCCTGCGTAGGGCCCGCGCTTGGTTGGTTCAAGTTCATCGATAATTTCCATCGCACGGATTTTAGGTGCGCCGCTGACCGTTCCTGCCGGAAAACAATTTTTAAGTGCATGAACTGATGTTTTTGATGGCTCAATTTCGCCCACAACATCAGATACTATATGCATTACATGCGAAAATCGTTCGATCGATTGATTACGTTCCAGTTTTACGGTTCCGGATTTACATACACGCGATAAATCATTTCTCCCCAGATCAACAAGCATAATATGTTCTGCAATCTCCTTTGGATCATTTCTTAAATCCTTCTCCAGCTGCAAATCCTCCTCATGCGTATCACCCCGCGGCCTGGTTCCTGCAATAGGCAACAGCCGGACTTCACCATCGGTCACCCTTACCAAAACTTCCGGGGATGAACCGACAAGTGAAAAATCACCAAAATCGAGAAAAAACAAATAGGGCGATGGATTCACCATCCGCAATGCTCTATAGAGTGTAAAACGGTCTCCTTTAAAAGGCACTTCAAACCGCTGCGAGAGTACAACCTGGAAGATATCACCCTCAAAAATATACTCCTTTGCTTTTTTCACGATATTGTGAAACCTTCCGCCTTCAATATTGCTTGTAAGCTGTTTTGCGTCCAGGTGAAATGGTTTTGATTCCGGACGGATTTCCACAGCCGACATTTCCATACGATCCAAAGCCAGCTGAGCGTCTTTATAGGCTTTCTTTAAATCCGTATTTGTATCCACGAATACGGTTTTCATCAGCACTACCTGTTGTTTTACGTGATCAAAAGCAAACACTTCGTCGTAGAACGACCAAATCGCTTCCGGCAGTTCTACATCTTTAGCGGGCGGATTGGTTAGTTTCTCAACCTCCCGAACGGTGTCATATGATGAGAATCCAACGGCACCACCTGTTAATCGCGGCAGTTCTGGCAGCAGCGGTTCCGAGTGCTGAGTGGTCAATCGTTCAAGGGCGTCAAAATACCCTTCTTTGACAATCCGTGGTTCATCGTTCTTATGCTTAAGAGTAACCGTTTGCCCGTCGAATGTAAGAATCTGGTAAGGATTTTTTCCAATAAATGAATATCTGGCCAGATGCTCTCCCCCTTCAACCGATTCAAGCAGAAATGGAAATTCAGAATTTCTGCTTACGGACAGAAAAAGAGATACAGGCGTTAAAATATCGGCCAGCATTCGCCTGGAGACGGGTATTGCCGAATAGGTTTCAGCCAGCGATTTAAAGGTTTCAAACGTCATATAAATTCAATAAAAAACCCGCTTCAGGATACTGCAGCGGGTTTGAAAACTTTCAGATAAATAATGTTCAGCTTATAGTTTTTCCACTGCCAAATATGTGATATTTGGCCACCACCAGCTGATATTTTTGTTGGATAATTTCATCACGAAGAAACTAATTGATATCCGTTTTAAAAGCAATGGGTTTTATAACATTTCAAAAACCAGATTGTTACTGATGTTATTCATATGCCGATTGCTTCGTCTGACGATTGGTTACTTTGTCAGACGATTGATTTTTTTTCTGACGAATGATTCATTTACCAGTTGAAGTTACAGCCTGAACCAACCAAAACCTGTCAGCGCATTCGACTGCCTCTGGAGAATTCCTGACA
>CAYOLE010000002.1:10833-17244 GCA_964404705.1 uncultured Rhodohalobacter sp.
CGACAGTCGACGTAGAGTCGACAGTCGAGGGTTAAGTCTGAACAACCCGACAGTCGACAGTCGGGGATGGAGTTTACAGTTTCATCAACCAATTCAGCGGATCTACCCCATCAGGTTTCCACCATATGGGAGGTTGCTGGGCATCGGTTAACAATTCAGGTGTAAAAGATAGTCCTTCTATTTCTACTGAAGGTTCTTTCACATAAACGGTTTGAAGTCCTTCACGGTATTTTTCAGCAAGTTTGGCTGCAGTTTGCCTGTCGCCTTTCACCCAGTGCAGAATAAACGGTTCCACCGGTTCCATGGCAGTTTCCTCAATCAAAAAGTTATCCAGCCAGGACTGGTTAATTTCGGCTGCTTTATTATATGCGTACCGGTGATAAAGCGACGGCGGAGCTTTTTCATGCTGTGGATTTTTCAGCCAAAATGATTCGACATAATCTGTAAAGTTGCATTTTTTACTGTTGAGCGAAAACGGAGCCACCACCATCGCAACGGACCGGCAGCCCTTGCCACCGTACCGGAATACTGCATTTGTTAGCTGTTCCATGGTATCAGGGTGATCATCCTCAATCAGAGCCAGGGAATAATGCGCTGTTCTCAGCAGCCGGGGAGTTTTTTGAGTTGCTATTTTTAATGATGTCAGCGAATTCATCACCGGCGATACGGTGGTGGCTGAACCGGAAAACAAAATCGCATCCGCCTTTTTATTTTTCAGATCGCTAAGCTGAACACTCCATTCTCCTTTTATCAACCCCTCCCGACGTAAGATCTCCAGTAGCGTGACGGGCAGATATGGATCCTTACGTGAAAGTTTGCCCATATAATGATGTCCACTTAACGCTACCGCCAGGATATCCTGAATGCCAACCAGCGGCAGGTTTCCAGCATGCAGGCAAAGTATATTTTTTGGTGAATCGATCTCTGCTACCTCAGCCCGTTTTGCCCAGCGCCTGAATTCGCTTTCTTTCAGATTTTTTTTCAGTGATAGCAGCTGGTATTTAATATCCTCAAAACTGAAATGGCCATCTTTTACCGATTTGTCTATTGCTTCTTTTAAAGCAAAGTTTTTTGAGGAAAGCCATTGATCGACAGATTTCCTGAGCTGAATAATTCTCCTTTCAATGGCTGAATCCATACTTAGTCCTGATCAATTAAAAAGTTGCAGCCCCTGAGATCGGCAGGATTCCATCTCCCTTCAATCGATACTCTGCCATCGGAATCCATCACCCCCCGGTCGTCTGTCAGCAAAAAGGGACAGCTGTATATGTTGGCAAGATCAATAATCCCAATTTTTCCCTCTTCACCCGCCTTGCATTCTGCGGCCGGATCTTGCGGATCCCTGACAGATGCATACATCCAGTGCGGCGAGGAGAAAAAGGTGCCACCGATGGCATACATCTGGCTTAACAGCTCACACATTCCATATTCGGAATGAATCTGATTGCCGGGAATATCAAAACCGGCAGACAGCGCGGAGCGAAGATCATTTTTACTCATTTCCCGCCGATAGGTTTTCATCCCCCCGGTTTCAATGATATGGGCTGATTCAGGTAACGGATCAGATCCCGCCTCAAGAAGATCAAGTAAACCAAAGGCTGCGCCAAAGAGAATCAGTGTACGGTCAGATCGATTCACTTTCTCAATCATCTCCCTTTTAATCGGTTGATCTAAAGGAAGAAAACGACTCAAACCTGAAGAATCGTTTTCGATCAGATGATTGAGCATCCATATGAGTGATGAATCCTGATTCTCGCTATAGCCGGGCGTATAACACAAAAAAGTTGAGGATTTTAAATCAAAATACTCGCTCAAACCCTTTTCGATTGCAGTGCGATAGATGTTGGGATCAGCCACAAGATGCCGGCTGCGCGGCATTGAACCCGTACCTGAACTCCTGAATGTTATAGCGGGACGCATTCCATCAACAATTAAATCCAGCTCCTTGAAAGCCCGGATTGGCAACAGTGGAATTTCAGATAAGGATTCAGGATGTTCATTTTCACCATAATAGTGGCTTGTAAAGATCCGGTATTTAGGATTGTTCTTTACCTGGAAGCGATAGGTGAATAGCGCGCGTTTGAAAAAAGATTCTCTTTCATTAAAAATAACGGTGGTTATTTCCGAGTGATTCGACATTCTAATCGCTCGAACACTCCAGGGATAACACACCGGTATATACACCGCGAAGTGGTTCTTCAGATTCCAGGTTGCCACCAATACTGATGTAGAGTTCACCGGATTCCGGCATTGTCATTTCACTGCATTCTGATGGTGAAATGACCTCCATACCTTCGGAATCGGGTTCCTTGCCCGACATTAACTGGTAATCTTCCAAAACCGCAGTCATTCCATATTGATTTTCGAATGATGTTTCAGCCGGAATTCTCATTTCAAATTCGCTGTATGGCGTGCCGGTGATCATAATCATTCCGCTGTTTTCATCACCTGAAGAAAACTTGTAACTATTTTCGGAGAAATCATCAGGCAACATTATCATTAACTCAATATTATCGAGAACCAGTGATGATGCTACGGATGTCATAACTTCCATAACTGGCTCCTGTTGATTCTCTTGAGCCCATACTAAATTTGGAGAAATCAAAAATACCATAAAGAAAATTGCCAGTGTTTTCATTCTATTATAGCTGTATATAGTTGATTTGAAGTTAATACATATAATCTGTTTTCTGACACAGATAGGTCAACAATATTCTGCAACGGGTCACCAAACGGGTAGGCCGCAAGCGAGGCGCCCCTGTGGCTGAACTTCTCAACCCTGTCTTCAAATAATGCCCATATGTGATTCGGCGTTCCATAAATGGCTTTTGCTTCAGCAAATCCTGCTATAAAATTGAGATATCCACCATCGGACTGTAATCGATGCAGAACTCCTTCCCTATTATCGAAAAGTAGTAATACAGATCCCGACATCGTAAGATGGGATAGATTGCGCACACGGTATTGTCTGAGATTAAACTCCCTGCTGTAATTTCCGTTTGAATCAAATTTGTAGATCAGAAATCGGTCAGGATCGTACACAAACAGTTCATTTGATGGTGAGACAGTCAACAAAGCAGGTGTAAACCGGTTTTGCCGCTCAATTTTTTCTGAGTTGAAAGATGAAAGATATTGATGACGTCGATCAAACATCTGAACGCGATTATTGTTTTGATCAGCCACATAGATTTTCAGCCCATTGGTGGCGTTAATCGAAACCGGGCTGTCGAACCGGTAATCGCTTCTGCCCTGGCTGCCAACAGAATCTATCCTGAACCCAAGACTGTTGAGAACCAGGAACCGATGCTTGTTGCGCTCTGTGATATAAATAGACCCGGAGGGAATGATACTGATTGAGGTTGCACCATCAAGACTGCTGCCGAGTGGTGAAAGTGTAATACTACTGTCCGGTGATTCAGAAAAGAAAACCGATAGAATTAATCCCAGTATGGATAAAAGTTTAAGCAAGTTTCCGGAGACCTTTTTTACCTATATCCCTTCTGTAATAATAGTCTTCGAACGACACTGCTTTGACATTCGTATAAGCGTGATCGATCGCCTGTTGCAGTGTTGTTCCTTTGCCGACAATATTTAGTACCCGTCCGCCGCTGGTTAACAGTTTCCCATTCTTTTCCGTCGTTCCCGCATGAAAGATCAGGGCATCGTCATCAACACCATCAAGACCCGTAATTTCCTTACCTTTTTGGTATTCGGTGGGATATCCGCCGCTGGCAAGTACAACCGTGCAATAAAATTCTTCGCTTATCTTAATTTCTTCCTCTTCGTGCAACCTGCCTTCAGAAGCTGAAAGGATAAGTTGTAATAAATCGCTCTTAAGTGGAGGCAATATCACCTGGCATTCAGGATCTCCAAAGCGGCAGTTGTATTCGACAACTTTCGGGCCATTATCAGTAATCATTAGCCCGATATATAAAATTCCTTTATAGGGATTCCCAGCATTCTTCATTCCATTAATGGTTGGCCGGGTAATCTTTTCCTCAATTTGCTCTTTCAGTTTACCGGTAAGCAACGGCGCAGGTGCATAAGCTCCCATTCCGCCGGTGTTGAGGCCGGTGTCTCCTTCCCCAATGCGTTTGTGATCCTGCGCATTATGAATCACTTTATAGCTTGTGCCATCAGATATAACAAAAACCGATGCTTCCTCTCCTTCCATAAAATCCTCTACCACTAAAGAAGACGCGGCACCTTTCAGACTATTTTGCGATAGCTGATCAAGACGGTGTGTAACTTCCTGTTCATCCATACAGATGAAAACACCTTTTCCGCCGGCAAGTCCATCGGCTTTTAGAACAACCGGGTATTTGTTCTTCTTCTTGATGTAGGATTTGGCTTTATCGAATTCACTACTTGTGAACGTGCGGTATCCTGCAGTGGGAATTCCTTCGCGCTCCATAAATTCCTTGGCAAATGATTTGCTGCCTTCGAGCTGCGCTGCGGCGCGGGAAGGACCGAAAACAAGAATTCCCTTTTTTGTGAGTTCATCTTCAATCCCATCTACCAGGGGCTGTTCGGGACCCACTATTACGAGATCGATATCGTGGTTTTTAACAGTTTTTTCGACTGCTTCAAAATCTGATGAATCAAGATCGATATTCGAGCCGTGCTGTTTTGTACCCGGATTTCCCGGTGCAATATAAAGTCGCCCCAGCAACGGTGACTGTGATAGTTTCCAGGCCATAGCATGTTCCCGGCCGCCGCTACCGATTAACAGAACATTTAGTTTATCCATTTGATGTGAGGGATTCACCTATCTCAATAATTTTAGAAAAGGAATTTGCTTCCAAACTGGCTCCGCCAATCAGGCCGCCATCAACATCATTCTGAGAAAGCAGCTCTTCTGCATTTGCAGGTTTCATGCTTCCCCCGTATAAAATTTTTACCTGATTGCTGTGCTCATCACTCCACTGATCTTTAAGTACGCTTCGTATAAACTTGTGCATTTCCTGTGCCTGCTCAGGACTGGCAGTCTCACCTGTACCAATGGCCCAGACCGGTTCATAGGCAATTACAAATCGATTGGCATCATTCTGAGATATTTTTCCCAATACAACATCAAGCTGCTTTTTTACCACCTTTTCCTGTTCATCATTTTTTCGCTGTTCCAGTTTTTCACCCACACAAACAATAGCTGTGAGTTCATTTGCAATCACTTTCATTGCTTTTTCAGCCACCAGCGCATCATCCTCCCCAAAATATTCCCGGCGTTCTGAATGGCCCACAATCACATATTCGCAGCCTGCATCTTTTACCATCGGAGTGCTTATTTCCCCGGTATACGCACCACTGTCTTCTGTATGCACGTTTTGAACCGATACTGCAATATCAGTCGCATTTAGTTCATCAATCACCGCTGCCACTGAAAGTGCCGGTGGAGCCACTACAACCTGGTTTGTAAAACTTCCCGATGGCCACCGCTGAGCAAGTACACCGGCAAGATTTTTGGCTTTTGTTGGGCCAAGATTCATTTTCCAGTTTCCTGCGATTAAAAGTTTATCCATAATTTTACCTGTTTTGTTACTATTTTTTGAAGTCCCTGAACTATTGTACTGAATTCTGCTCCCACGTAACGCGGGATAATTATGTCTCGGCCGTTAACTAAAAATCGGGTTTGGAAAATGCTCTGTTCATTTCACTTCAGTTATACATCCAGTTTTTGTGAAACAAGTTCTCTCACCTGTTTCGGATTTGCCTTGCCCTGCGATTTTTTCATCACCTGACCGATAAAAAATCCAATGAGCGCTTTTTTCCCGCCTTTATATTTTTCAACCTCGTCTGGGTTGTCTTCGATAACCTGCTCAATAATGGGTTCGACAAAACCAGAATCCGATACCTGGATCAGATTCATTTCTTTTGCAAGTTTTTCCGGTGAACTGTCATCAGTAAGCATTTCATTAAAGATATCCTGCATCGCTGAAGAATTGACTTTATCCTCCAGCTTCAGAGAAACCAGATCAGCCAGCCGATCTACCGATATTGTAAATTCACGGATGGTTATGCTTTGTTCATTCAGAACACGCAATACTTCAGTAAGAATGATATTTGCCACTGCCTTTGGTTCGTTCAGTTTTTCAAGCATTTGCTCATAGTAATCGGCCAGATAGCGATTTTCAGTCAACACAATGGCATCTTCCTCTGAAAGTCCCAGATCGGTCATAAAACGCTGCAACCTTACATCGGGCAGTTCGGGCAGGGCTGATTTTATTTCTTCCAGCATCTGATCAGTTACGACAACCGGGGGAATATCCGGCTCAGGAAAGTAACGATAATCATGAGCTTCTTCTTTGGTTCTCATCTGCCGTGTTACGTTCTTACCGGCATCCCACAATAGAGTTTTCTGAACCACTTCCCCGCCGGATTCAACCAGATCGATCTGTCGTTCAATCTCATAAC
>CAYOLE010000002.1:17344-55961 GCA_964404705.1 uncultured Rhodohalobacter sp.
TGAACCACTTCCCCGCCGGATTCAACCAGATCGATCTGTCGTTCAATCTCATAACTGATTGCACGCTCCACATTCCGGAATGAGTTCATGTTTTTCAGCTCTGTGCGTGTACCCAGTTTTTTTTGCCCGCGTGGCCTGATGGATACGTTGGCATCGCACCGAAGACTTCCCTCTTCCATATTTCCATCACAAATTTCCAGGTACTGTACAATCTGTTTAATTTTTGTGAGATAGGCATACGCTTCCTGCGGAGTTCTTAAATCAGGTTCGGATACAATTTCAATTAGCGGAGTTCCCGCACGATTTAAATCAACAAGTGTATGATATGGATCCTGATCGTGTATGGATTTACCTGCATCCTCTTCCATATGAATTCTTGTGAGGCCGATCGTTTTCTCATAATCCCTAAGTTCGATATGGATCTTGCCGTCAAAACAAATTGGAGTATCGAATTGGGAGATTTGATACCCTTTTGGCAGATCGGGATAGAAATAATTTTTGCGCGCAAATATTGATTTTTTTGCGATACTGCAATCGGTGGCAAGCCCCATTCGGATAATGTAACGTACAAGGTTTTCATTCAGAACCGGCAGCGTACCGGGATGCCCCAGACATAGAGGTGTAACCTGAGTGTTGGGAGCACCTCCATATTCAGTAGAAACAGCGGCAAAAGCCTTGCTTTCGGTTAATAACTGAGCATGAACTTCAAGACCTATCACGGCCTCATATTTTTTATTTGCAATCGTCGACATAAAATTTACCTGACGGGTGAAGCGGATTTATTTAATTGAAAGGTTTGAAGATAGGAAAGTATTTATACAAAATAAGTTTTCAAATTGACAAGTATGGCCCCGCAATTGTGGAGAAAATGATTAATACAGAGAACGATTTTTCAGCAAAATATTTAGATATATGCTATAAATTTATTAATTATAAAAACACCCTTAATTAACTAAGGAGTTCTTATGGTAGGAAAAATACTAAAACTCACCCTGGTACTTGTTGTTTTCCCCCTGTTACTTCACGCTCAGAGTAAACAAGGGCTTTATCTTAAATTTGATTATCTGGATGTGGACCATACACAACTCACTGTCTTTAAAGATCAAATTGTTCCCCAATTAAGTGAACATATGAACAATCGTTTATCTGCCGGTGATATAGAGTTGTGGACGGTGTATCGCGTTCTGTTTTCTGGTAGTGACTCCAACAACTACAATTATGTAAGTATCATTGCATCCTCTTCTTTGGACGCTTTTGATGAACCCAAAAATAATCAACCCGATCAGCTATTAGACTATTCAGAACAGGATATGTATACGTTAAAACGTTCTGAGTTATGGAAGGTTCGAAATACAATAGCAGAAGATTTGGCTAATGAGTCCAGCAATTTTCTCATGATGGATTATATGCATGTTCGTCTCGGTCGCGAACTTGAATATCAAATGCTTGAAGACGAGGTAGCAAAGCCATTGCACGAACAGAGAATAGATCGCGACACAATGGAAGCCTGGGAGATGTATCAGCTTATAGCCCCCGGGGGAATACATTATGGATATAATTTTGCCACAGGAAACTATTTTTCAGAATTACACCACATAGAGTTCGGTTTTACTGATGAATTGATCAGAAATCAGCACCCGGATGTAAACCTGATGGAATTTTTTGAACACATTTGGTCTACGCGGGATCTGGTGCGCAGCGAAATCTGGCAACGAATTGGATATGTCAGTGCTGAAGTAGAGGAAAGTGAATAAATTTTATTCAGTAATTTTTAACCCATAAAGTTGCTGTGTGATGCAGTGTATGCTCCCCTGTCCCCATACCAGGTCTCCGCAGGGTATTGTTTCAATCGTTCGGTCTGGAAACAAACCTGAAAAAAGGTCCAACATCTGCTGGTCGGTTTTTTCATCATATATGGGGAGCAAAAGAGATCCGTTTGCAATGTAGAAATTAGCATAACTTGCTGGCACGTGTTTCGAGCCATCAACTGTTGGTTCATCAACAAGAGTGTTAGGCAAAGGAATTGGAATTACATGCAGCGGATCTTCATTGATATCTTTACTCTGTTCTAAAATTCTTAGATTCTTTTTCAGAATTTCATAATTAGGATTATCGGAATCTTCTGATATAGCCGTTACAACTGTATTTCTGTTTACAAACCGGCAAAGATCATCAATGTGGCCATCTGTATCGTCTCCTGCCAACCCTTCTTTAAGCCAAATTATTTTTTTTGCCCCCAGATAGTGCTTCAGGTGAGATTCTATCTGATCTTTCGTCAGTCCGGGATTTCTGTTAGGGTTAAGTAATACACTTTCTGTGGTTAGGAAAAGTCCTTCTCCGTTCGTCTCGATCGATCCACCTTCCAGAACGATATTAGTGTTCTGAATGGGTAATGAAAACAGCTCAGATATTTTTTCCGGCAGCTTATTATCGTCATTCCAGGGAGCATATTTTTCGCCCCATGAATTAAATTCCCAATTTGTAATAAGATATTGCTCCCCATGCCGAACAGTTATAGGCCCGCTGTCTCTGGCCCAAACATCATTCACTGGAGTCACTGCCAGTTTTAGAGGATATTTCTGTGAATTATTTTCACCAAGAATCTGTAGGGCTCTGTTTTTAACTTTTACATTATCTGCAAATAATAAAACCGGCTCATATTTTAAGAGAGTATGGATAATCTTCTTGTAGATTTTCTCAACCGAAGCAAGACGAGTACCAGGCCAGGTTTTACGATTATGCGGCCAAATCAACATTGTAGCTGAATGACAGGACCATTCGGCAGGCATACTATAATTGTTTCTCGAAATGTCTTTCACCGAAACGTCTTTCATTCAATTCATGCAGACTATTAGTTTAAAGTCTTATTCTGGCACCGCCGGTTATCATAAATTGAGTCCATCCGCCAAGCGTGAATTTAGGCTCTCCAAAGATAGAGAAATTTCCAAAATCGAGCTCTAATCCAACTCCTGCATTGAGTCCAAACCTCCGGCTTTCAACATTTGCTTCCCAAACATCAGGGTCACCTGTGACTCTGGATATGTTTATTCCACCCAATCCATACACAATAACATTATCCCTGTTTCGGAAAAAGTAATGACCATTAATATTGAATTCGCTGGCCCTTAAATCACGTTCACCGATAAAATAGTATGTGTAATCAACTCCACCTCTGATTTCTTCTGTTAGACCATAAAATATCTGCATAGTTATCCCGAATTCACTGTTCTCCAAATGGCCAACACTTGAACCATTACTTAATCCCGCCCCTAATGTTATATCTCCGGGTTCAGTTACATAATCCTGAAGAAACTGTGCATTTGCTGATTGATTAATACTTAAAATCAGTCCCATTGAAACCAGGATGGTAAATAGTATTATTTTTACGCTCTTCATAATTAATGCCTCTGCTATGGTTTATTTTGAGTGATAGTTACTTGATGCGGCCCTGCTTTTTTCAACACATACATGCATCTAATATGCTAATTGTAATATAAATATTTGGTTAGGCCTAAGTATTATAAAGGTTGTATACTCAGTCAACATTATTTTGAACAATATTATTCCCATAATGACGAATTTTTGAATGGTAATTCTCTATTAATTTTAGATTTTAAAAAAAGAGAGGTAAACGAAGAGCTTATTCTAAAACGAATCTTAATCTATGTTAATATTAAATTAACCTATTTAACTATCATCATTTTACGACTCAGATTTATTCTGTTATCTATAATAAGACGGTAGATATACATTCCACTTGGGAGGTTTGATGCATCGAATGACAGTGTGTGATGGCCTCTTGCATATGACTGTTGATTAGCGAGAGCAGCGACTTCGCGGCCCATCACATCATAAATTTTTAATGATACTTCTGATCTCTCGGCTAATGTAAATGATATATTAGTAGTGGGATTAAACGGATTCGGATAGTTCTGATTTAGCTCAAACGTTTCCGGGGCATCTGTTACATCTGCATCCTGAATACTTACCAGGCTTCTGCTAAAATCAAAACGTGTCCAAACCGGGGCATGATCGGAAGTAGTAGAAATGTAACTTCCGATATAGTTCGGATTTTCCACACGTTCAGCCCCATCAATATGATCTTCGATCAGATCGTTAGAGACTGTAATATGATCAATCATACTTCGATTTTGTCCGGCTATATAAGAAGCAAAACCACGCTCTTCAAGAGACTTTGTAATGGTGAGGAAGTTTTCGTCTGATACAAAATTTTGATATGGAGAATCCAAATTGTTAAATGTTGATGTTGTAAGCCTGTCATTATAATCCCCGATAAAAATTACATTCTCCTCTTGAATATAATTGTCAAAATAATCTTTTAACCGCAGAGAAGCGGTTGTTCTTCTGTCGTACGATTCCTGGTCTGCCAATGCCTTGGCATGAATGTTATAGGAAAAAATTCTTCGGGTGATTCCATTCACAGTAGCATCAAACTCAAAATAAAGTGGCAGCCTGAATGCCCAGTCATAGGGCTGTTGGCCGGCCTCAAGCAATCCACTGTCTACAGAGTCAATCACAGCTGTTTTAAACAGATAGGCAGTATTTTGAGTTTGACTTGAATAATCAGCCCAAAAGCCGGAATAATCCTCAAGACTATCGACCAATGCAAAAAATCGCTGTTCATTAGAAATTTCCTGCAATGCATACAAGTCTGCATCAATGGTGGTAATGACCTGAAGAACATTTTTTATTTGCAAATCCAGATCATCAGGACCATTCCCCGAACTTCCAAACCATTCAATATTCCAGCTAACTATATCAAATGTTTGATCTTTTGGGATATCATCTCCAACGGGTTCGTAAACATCAATTTCAATATCATGGCTGTCTCTTGGTTTCAACTGGTACGTACCTGAAAAACGATCCACAACCCCGGTAATTTCGATAATATCTTCGGGAATGGACGCACCTACCAGGTCTGTAGCATTTTGGTCTATGCGAAGATCAGCATCATCAGTCGGATCAGTAATTGAATAGTTAGTTCCGCCCTGGAAAACACCGCTTTGCAGAAAACTAACAGTACCTACTGTAATCAGCTGACTTTCATATTCACCACCGTTCATTTCTGCAAGTGTAATAACCTGCGGTTCTATTTCAACAGGTTCAGTATCCACTACATCAAATGTAATATCACTATCTCCCTCATGCGCAGCAATTTGCCTTAGAAACGTGCCCTGATTTGAACCGGTTGGATTAAATTCAGTAACAGGGCCTGTTACAACAACGGAATCACCACGCTGTACAGCTGTATGCAAAGGAACATAATAGACGGCAATTCCAGCAGTTTCGTCTTGCAGAAATACCGGGCCTTCAAATTCGTTGGCTACAGAGACCCGGCCGGCAACGGTTACCCGAGTACCAAACTCAAGCTCGCGGGCATCTGCAATAGGTGTGATATCATCTTCAGACAATGCAGATCCCTTAAGTTGCAGTGTAAATTCAGGTGTCTCCGGATCGTTTGTATTGATTGTAAGCTGATCTTCAAATGTTTCAGCTGATTGAGGATTAAAGGTAATCGACAATGTTGCAGATTCCCTGGATGAAAGAGAACCAACAATATCTGTATCGATTGCAAAGGCCTCACCCGCTTGTATATTCACATCTGTGATATCAAGATCAGGCTCTCCGTTATTTGATATTTGTAAATCAATTGTTCTTGAGTTTCCAACAGATAAAGACGGATATGAAAGTTCATCATCAGGCAAAATTGTATCACTATCTTTTCGAATTGATATAGTGGGATCCTCATTCAGTTCTATAAAAGGCTCAATAGAAAAATCATCAATATTTACTCGCCCACCTGCAGTTTTATTGATTCTGAAGCGAATCGGACCGGTTTCATCTAACGCGACTTCATATTGTTCAAATTCATCAGAAAGGGTAATTTCATTCCCTATTTCGTGCCAATTACTACCGCTGTCGGTAGAATAATAAACTTGCAGGATACCACCGCCATCTCCGCTAAACGATGAATTACCGGCATAAAACTGAAGAGTTGCTGCTCCATCGGGAAAGTCAAAATTCATCCGCAAAAAACCGTCCCTGATTCTTACAGATTGATTTCCATTTTTTAAATCTCCAGATCCATCGCTCCTGATAAGGGCATCATCAAGAAACCATTCACCCGACTCCTGAGATACAGTACCTGATGCATATCCCGTTTTTTGATTTTCTTCAAAATCTTCGAATAACTGTCCGTACGCAAATGAGGTAATTGCAAATGAAAATATCGTAACCCACAGTAATTTTTTAAGCATATGAAAATAACCCATTGAAAATTGTCAGACGAAATGTAAGGATTTGCTAAAAAACTATAGCCGCCACTTTTTACAGGCCCAAACATACAAAATATTTTAAGAAATGCTGTTAACCGGAATTCAACAATTCGTAATACGTTGATAGCTTTTTTGTCATAAAACAGACAAAACTTCTCTTTTTCTTTTAGCTGATGAGAGGATATATTCCACGCATAAATTGATCGGATGTCTGATATGGATTTTTTATGATAAATGAGCCTTGGTTTGTACCCGCCAATGTTGGCTGGATTGAAGTTATTTGTGGCGGTATGTTCAGCGGCAAGACCGAAGAGCTGATCAGAAGGGCCAAACGTGCCCATATCGCCGGCCAGGTAGTCGTGATAGTGAAACCTGCAATTGATAAACGATATAGTAATTCCGACATCGTATCGCATAATGAATCAGCATTGCCTGGAATTCAGGTAGATACAGCCGATCAAATTATTTTACTTACATCTTCTGCAAAGGTAGTTTGCATTGATGAGGCCCAGTTTTTTGATAATCGTATTGTGGATGTAGCTAATACCCTGGCCAATGATGGTAAAAGAGTTATAATCGCTGGACTGGATATGGATTTTGAAGGAAAACCGTTTGAGCCAATGCCACAGCTGCTGGCAATTGCAGAATATGTAACAAAGCTTCATGCCATTTGCGCAGAAAGCGGAGTAATGGCAAACTATTCACAACGTGTAGTTGAAAGTTCTGAACAGGTGCTGGTAGGTGAAAAGGATGCCTATGAGCCTCGGGCAAGACACTGCTTTCGCCCTCCTGTAGATCACAAACGCGGTACCCCCCTCTCTCCTCTTAAAATTCCCGACAAAAACGAAAAAACAGATCCGGATAAATAAATGGATATCATTCACGGTATTTTCGGAATGCTGGGTCTCATCGGCATTGCATGGCTTTTTAGTAACAATAAACGAAATGTAAACTGGACTTTGGTAACAAGGGGCCTTGCTCTGCAAGTTGGCCTTGGTATCTTCATCATTAAAGGCTCAGAAATGGGGGAATTTTTTGCTCCCTTAGGCTGGCCAAAATGGATATTCAGCCAGGTGAGCTCATTTTTTGTCCTGCTGCTGGGTTACACTACCGAAGGAGCTCAGTTTATATTTGGAGATCTTGCGCTAAGTCCCGGTATGGATGGTAGTATGGGATCTTTTTTCGCGTTTCAGGTTCTGCCAACCATTGTCTTTTTCGCCTCTATAACCACCATTCTCTATCACTATGGAATTCTGCAAAAGTTAGTAGCCATAATGGCAAAAGGCATGCGTAAACTTATGGGTGTTTCCGGGGCGGAATCACTTTCGGTGACCGGTAATATTTTTGTTGGTCAAACAGAATCTCCGCTGCTTATTAAGCCTTTTATCGAGGGCATGACCCGTTCAGAATTGCTGGCTGTCATGACCGGAGGAATGGCGACAATTGCCGGTGGAATTATGGCTGTTTACATCCAGATGCTGGGTGATACATACGCTTTGGTAAACGATGTAAGCATTGAATTTGCAAGGCAAATGTTTGCGGAGCAATTATTAGGAGCAAGTATCATGGCTGCGCCAGGGGCTCTGGTAATCGCAAAAATTTTCTATCCCGAGGATAAAATCCCGGAAACAATGGGCGATATAGACGCCCAGGTTGAACAGGCAGATGAAAACGGAATTGATGCCGCAGCATCCGGTGCAACGGAAGGTTTAAAACTGGCATTGAATGTGGGGGCTATGCTGCTGGCTTTTATTGCAATTATTGCAATGATAAACTCTTTTCTGAGTTGGTTTGGTGACGTAACCTTACTCACTTCCATCATACCTGCAGAAGATTTTACACTCGAAACCATGCTGGGTTGGTTATTTGCCCCAATCACTCTGCTTATCGGTATTCCCTGGAACGATGTATTGGCTACAGGCAGTCTTATGGGAATCAAAATTGTGTCAACTGAGTTTATCGCCTACCTCGGTTTACTCGATCTGATTGAACAACAGGCAATCGCTCCAAAAACCATTGCTATGGCTACATTTGCTTTGTGTGGATTTGCTAATTTTGCCTCCATTGCGATTCAAATTGGCGGGATTGGAGGAATTGCTCCCGGAAGAAAAGCAGAACTGGCTGAATTTGGTATCAAAGCCGTAATTGCAGGTTCTATCGTAAATCTTATGAACGCCGCAATCGCAGGTATTTTATATTGATTTAAATGAAGGAAACATTGTGTATGTTTAAAAGTTTCGCATACTATTGCATAATCAAACACAATTTTACACGTTTGGCAAACTGTTTATATCGAATACCGACATATCGTTGCCTGGGAAATAACGAAGACTCCGTTTACTATCATCTTATTTTAATTAACCTCAATTAATCGTTTCGAATCTCATCCTAATGAATCGACTAATACTTGCAATTACTATCCTAACAATTGGCCTATTTAGTTACAATTGTTCGTCTACCCAATCATCAGTCAGTCAATCAGAATCAGAAAACATAATAGCCACCATAGGAGATCAATCTATATATAAAGATGATCTGATTAAATATTACGAAAGAAATAACCTTGAACAGGACTATACCAGCGAAGATCTAAAGGAATTCCTTCCCTATTATGTAGACTTTAAACTTAAACTGGCATACGGGGAAGAGAACGGTATGCACGAAGATCCCGAAATTCTTAACGAGTTTGATAACTACTCTAAACAGGCAGCGTTCTCTTACTGGCTCGAGAATGATATAAAAAAACAGTTATTGGATGAGTTTATTGAACGAAGTAAATATGAGGTAAACTCTCAACACATATTAATTCAGCTTGATGAAACAGCTTCCCCTGCCCGCGAAGAAGAGGCAATATCAAAACTTAATGAAGCCCGTGAACTGTTTGTTTCAGGTGAAAAATCCATGGAGGAACTGGATAGAGAATATTCAACCCGGATTCAGGGCCAATCAGCAGGCGGCGAACTTCCATGGTTTTCAGCGGGTGTAACGGTAAAACCATTTGAGGATGTACTGTTTTCACTTGAACCCGGAGAGATTTCCGAACCCGTTCGAACACAGTTTGGTTATCACCTGATCTATCTCATCGAAAAACGTGAACGAATTCCGGATCGAAAAGTAAGCCACATATTTTTTCGTGGAAATCGTGGTGAGCTTTCAGCGGAAGAACTTTCGCAAAATGCATATGAAGCACTTGAGTCGGGTCAATCCTGGAATGACGTTGTGCAGGAATATAGCCAGGATGGATCTTCTTTAGAGACAGGCGGTGAAATTGGATGGGTTGGATATGGCCGGCAATTTTCAGCTGAATTTATTGATACTGTTATGGAGATCGATACTACTCTTTCATTTACAGAACCGATTCAAACCAATTACGGCTACCACATTTTCCAGGTAGATTCTGTGCAAACCTATATTGACGAAGATCATAGAAAGGCCGAATTATCAGAACAGCTCGAAGACCTTCCCCAATATACAGCGAACAGACAGCAGGTCTTACAGCGCCTTGCTCAAAAAGGAAATTATCAGGAACATTCTGAAACAATTAGACAAGTAAAAGAATTTTTTGCTTCATCAGATACTTCTGCAATTGCTAATGTACAGCCAACAAATTCTCTGGCTTCACAAACTCTCGTTTCGTTTGATGGTGATCAATACAATGTTTCTGATTTTATGGAGTGGCTTACTAAGTCAACCCCCGATAGAAAAGCTGATAATTTCTCAAATAGCTGGATGGATGAGTATAAAGAATATCTGCTGGATTCGAAGGTGATTGAGATGACACGAAGAGAATATGCTGATTTCGACAGCGAAATCGAAGGATTTCTTAATGGTCTGATCGTGTTTAAAATAAGCGATGATAATATCTGGAACTCGGAAACAGCTGATTCATCAGCTTTAAAAGCCTATTATGAGGAACATACTGAAAACTACCAATTTGGTCAGCGTTATGATTATACTCTACTCGCTTCACGATCAGACAGTGTACTCAATGCAGCGATTCAAAAAGTTAAGGAAGGTGAAGATCCTGCGGAGATTGCTGAGTCAATGGAAGATTTAGTGATTTCGCGAGACTCTGTTGCTACACCTTCCGATGAATTTATAGAGGTGCTCAACGAACTTGAAACCGGGCAGATTTCGGAACCATTCAGGTATAGAAACAGCGATGCTTATATAATACTGAACCAGATGCTGGAGCCCCGGCCCATGACATTTGATGAGGCATTTAATAGAGTCAACAGTGACTATCAGCCTATTCGTGAAGAGTTATTTATGAGCAGGTTACGTGAGCAGTTTAAGGTTCGAACCTACCCTGATAGAATTTGATAACTAAGGATGAAGATGATACGAAAGTGCTTTTACTTTCCAATACTTTTATCGGCGGGAATTTTGGCAGGTTGCCTTCCCGACGGCCACCAGGATGATTCAGCCGTTATTGCATCAGTGGGCAGTCATGAGCTTACCATTGAAGCCGCGCTAAATCAAATTCCTGAAATTGTACTCCGGCAGGATACATTGCAGGCAATAGAAAATTTCAAAAATCAGTGGGTAAATTCACGAATCACTGAAAATGAAGCCAGGCGTATACAGTTACAAAACGATGAAACGTTCAGACAACGGCTTCAGCGTATGGAAGATCAGCTGCTTGAAGATATGTTGCAGGAACATATTTTGGCTGAACATCAGAGTGAATTGAATGTTACGCGCGATGAAGCCCAAAACTACTTTCAGGCCAACAGGGATAAATTTGTGCTCGATGAACGGTATATTCGCTTCCGGCACATTACTACTCAAACCCGCACAGAAATTGATAATGCCCGCCGGGATATTATGCGTGGTGTAAGCTGGGAAGACGTAGTAAGCACCTATAGCGTTAACCCTGAGCTACAATTGCGTGAATCTGCACAGTTTTGGCCGCATTCAATGGCCGCCGCTGATATCCCGGTGTTAAATGACTATCTTGAAGTTATAGGTATATCTGAAATTTCACCTGTCCATTCTCACGGAGGCAATTATCACTTTGTTCAGCTACTTGAAATAAGAAATGAAGGTGATCATCCTGATTTTGAATGGCTGATTCCTCAGATTCAGCAATGGCTAAAACTTGAAAAAACGCAGAGAATAACAAACGCTTTTAAACGTAATCTCTATCTTCAGGCGCAGTCAAATGACGAAATTAACCAGTTAAGTGACGAGGAAACACGAACCGCATTGTATGAATACGTTACTAATATAGAATCAAATTAATCTCATGAATATATATAAAACTACACTACTGCTAATTATTATTGCGGCAGTTTCTGCAGGCAGCGTCTTTTCACAACAGAAACAGGTAGCTGATAAGATTGTGGCCATTGTTAACGACAGAATCATTTTAAAATCTGATGTTGATAGCGAAGTACAGCAGTATTTGCAGCAAGCACAACTCGAAGAACAACAAGTTTCATTTTCAGAAGATTTATGGTATTCAGCGCTTGAATCGATGGTGGATAATTATGTGATGCTCGAAAAGGCCGAAATGGACTCTGTCGTTGTCTCCGATGAAATGGTTAACCGTGCGATGGATGAGCGAATTCAGCAAATGATTCGCCAGGCAGGCAGTGAAGAAGAACTTGAACAAGCTCTTGGCAACAGCTTAGTGCAGATCAGGGCAGAGTATCGCGAGTCTTTTCGGGAACAAATGGTAATACAGCAATTACAGCAGTTACAAATGGGCAGTGTGGAAATTACTCGTCCGGAAGTAAAAGAGTTTTTTGAGGGGATTCCCGAGGATCAACTTCCTACAATTCCTGAACAGGTTGAACTCTCTCAAATTGTAATAACCCCTCCCGAACTTGAAGATGCCAGAAATGTTGCCTTTCAAAAAGCGGAGGCACTTCGCGACTCCGTTGTAAATCACGGTAAAGATTTTGAGGAGATGGCCAGAAAATATAGCGACGGCCCCTCAGCTCCCCGTGGTGGATTATTGCCGATGATGCCGCTTGGCGATCTTGTGGCCAACTACTCAGCCGCTGCCGCCGCGCTCGAGCCGGGCGAAATATCAGAGGTGGTTCGGACAGAATTTGGTTACCATGTGATCCGACTAAATCAACGACAAGGTGACAATATAGAAACTAATCACATTCTGATTGAAATAGATGAAGAGAGTGTGGATGAAGAATTTGCTATTAATAAACTTGAGGCACTCAGAGATAGTGTGCTGAATCACGGAAAAAGTTTCAGAGATCTCGCACGAACATATTCAGAAGATGAAACTACCCGTAATATGGGTGGACGTATCATAAATATGCAAACCAACGAGAGAAGACTTGCTCTCGGGGATCTCGATCCGTCTCTCTATCGCATAGTACTCTTACTTGATGAAGAGGGCGATATTTCAGAACCCCGGCCCTTTACCATGCCACAAAATAATAAACGCGCTTACAGAATCGTGCGGCTGGATCGCCATATACCCGAACATGTGGCAAATTTAGAAGATGATTACCAGCAAATACGAGACATCGCCCTGCAGAGAAAACAGATGAGAATACTAAGTGAATGGCTCGAGGAAATTCGTGAAGATGTTTATGTTGAATATAAAATTGAAATGCCCGATGATATTGAACCTGAAATGGATATGATGGCACCGCAAACTGAAACACCCGTGGGGACTGAATGAGCGGTACAATTCCGGAAAATCCAAAAGAAGCAGCGACATTTTTTGAACACTCCTTTAATCAAATTCGTAGTGAAATTGCCAAAACAGTTGTTGGTCAACGTGATGTAGTTGAACAGTTATTAATTGCATTATTTTCACGGGGTCACTGCGTTTTGGTTGGTGTGCCAGGTCTGGCAAAAACTTTGTTGATTCAAACCGTAGCCCAGACGATGAATTTGTCTTTTAAAAGAGTGCAATTTACACCTGATCTTATGCCTGGAGATATTACGGGTACAGAAGTAATTGAGGATAATAAGCAGACGGGAGAAAAATCATTTCGATTTATCAAAGGTCCCATATTTGCGAATATTGTACTTGCTGATGAAATCAACCGAACCCCTCCTAAAACACAGGCAGCCCTGCTTGAAGGTATGCAGGAAGCAACTATAACCGCATCGGGAAACCGGTATGATCTGGATCTTCCATTCTTTGTTTTGGCCACACAAAATCCAATTGAACAAGAAGGAACGTATCCCCTGCCCGAGGCTCAGCTCGACCGGTTTATGTTTAATATCTGGCTTGAATATCCTTCCTTTGATGAAGAGATTCAGATTGTTTCTCAAACAACATCGAGCCGGGAAACAACCATTCAATCCATACTTGAAAAAGATCAGATTCTTGATCTCCAGAAGCTTGTACGCGAAGTTCCGGTACCGGAACATGTTTTAAACCAGGCCGTAAAATTGATCACAAACACCCGGCCGGGAACCGAAAACTCATCTAAATTTGTGGATCAATACCTGGGATGGGGAGCTGGGCCAAGAGCATCTCAGTATATTATTCTGGGTGCGAAAACACGTGCTCTGTCGCGCGGCAGATATAATGTGGAAATTGAAGACCTCCATGCTCTTGCCGTTCCTGTACTTCGCCATCGTATTGTAACAAACTATGCTGCAGAAGCAGAAGGCATCACTACTGTCGATATTATCACCCAGCTGCTTGATTCATTGTAAATCACCGGAGTTCTGGCATGGTCACCTTTCTTTTCCAGGGATTTAACCCGATCATTCCGATGCTGATTTGGATAACGATTGTTTTGATCAGTTTTGGAGTTGCGTGGTGGAGTTATTCTTACCTGGAATCAGTATCAAACTGGAAAAAATGGTCTCTTGTTGCTTTAAGAGGATCTGTCTTTGCAATTCTTGCCCTGTTGCTTTTAAATCCTTTCTTCGTCGATCGCAGTGTAGAAACATCAAATCCCCGGATAAACATTTACCTGGATAACAGCCAGAGCATTGCTATTGAAAGAGGCGACTACAACGGCATTGAATCGTACCGCGAGATCAAGGATCTTATCACCTCACAGCTCGATGATCAGTTTGATACTAATTTCTACCTATTTGATGCAGGTGTAAGAGAAGGCAATGATGTTGCAGCCGATGGAGCAGTTACCAATCTGCAATCCGTCATAGACCATCAGCTTGAGCAACAGGAATCCATTGTGGCATCTCTCGTGTTGAGCGATGGAATTTTTACCCAGGGGCGGAACCCAATCTATTCTGCCCAAAATTTGTCAACCCCCGTCTACACAGTTCCGGTTGGTGATACTACGGATGTTATGGATATTTCTATTGCAGATATAGAATACAACACCACTTCGTATACAAATACAGAACAACAATTCCGCGTGCAGGTTCAACAGGATGGTTATGAGGGAGAATCAGCCACTGTGCAGTTTATAAAGGAAGGAAATATGATTAGTTCGGAAGACATTACATTTCCTGAGGAAACTTCCAGCCATACAGTTGTTTTTACTGATCAGCATGAAGAAGAAGGATTTTTTGATTATGAAATAAATATACCCGGCCTTGAAGATGAATTTACACTTCAGAATAATAATGAACAATTTACGATAGAAGTGCTCGATAATAAGACGGAAATTGTTTCACTGGCATTCGAAGTTCATCCCGATGTAGCCGCTGTTCGAAGGGTCATCGCCACTGATTCACAAAACGAGCTGGTATCTGCAACACGACTTTCGAGAGATGAACTAACGGGCGAGGATCCGATGGAGTTAGATTCCAGTCCAGACCTTATTGTTCTTCATGGATTGCCAGAAGCGAACGATCCATTGCTCAGTTGGATAAGAGAACAAAACGATGTACCCGTGGCTTATTTTCTGCTCCCCTCTTCTCAGCAGCGTCATACTCAGATGGAAGATTCGGAATTCTTAACCCATACCATTACAACATCCGGCCAATCGCTGATAGATATCCATCTAAAACAGGAGCTTGAACCTTTCAGCCACCCGCTGCTTGAATTTTCTGCTCAGGATTATCGGCGGTTTCCAACGTTAAAAACGTTTCGTTCGGAAATCAGAACGTCTCCATTGTCTGAGACTTTATTTACAGGAGAATTTCAGAGGGAAGAAACAGGTATACCGGTTATTTTGATAGAGTCGGCCGGATCAAGACGACTGGCAGCTATAAATGCTTTTGGCTGGCACCGTTTAGAAACCAATCCAAATGAATCTATATCCGGTTTTTTCACTCAGTTTTTTTCAGATATTATTTCCTGGACAGCTACATCTCCCGATCACAAAAATCTGACAATAGAACCTGTAAAATCATCATTTACAGAAACCGAGGAGATTGAAATCAGGGCATCTCTGATTAATGAGCAACAGGAGCCGGAAACAGATGCAACTATTGAGATTCAAATACGATCTGTGGAAGATAATGAAACCCGGACCTATTTAATGCGCCATATTAATAGCGAAAACTATCGTATTAATGTGGGTAATTTACCCCAGGGAACCTATGAAGTGACAGGGGAAGCTATGAAAGGGGATCGCCTGATGGGGGAAGACCAGGCCCGGTTTGATGTGAGCCGTTCAATGGTTGAATTGGTAAATACAAAGCGTGACGATAATTTGCTTAATCAACTTTCCATCCGGTCTGGGGGTGAATTTTTGGACGATTACTCCCTGGATCCAATGCATGAGTATTTAAGAGATAATCAGCTTGATCAGGTTGTAGAAACCATATCAGAAGAAACCCGGTATCTTAGTAATCATCCCTTTTGGTTTATCATTGCCATTATTTTGCTATCGGGTGAATGGATTTTAAGAAGAACGATCTCATTGCCTTAAAAAGCCTCCCTGGGGTCAATTAAAAAATCTGTTCACCTGGTATCCTGTAGACACCTCTCCGCAAGGTAACTTCCCCCCAAAAAAATAAGGATCAATAGTATAGCTATTCCCGCGGCATATACTGGAATTTCGAGGGACGTATAATCAGTAAAGAATGCAGCCGGGCGATCTGCAATTCGAGTTGCCCAAAGAACAGATATCAGGCCTGTAGTTACAGGCATTAGAAGCGACAAAACTGCCCCGAATCTGCAGGAGCGGTACACCACCTCTGCAACTCTTTTGCTGCCATACAGTGCCCAAAAATAAATAATAAAAAAGATAATGGTGACTGTCAGGATATGGAAATAAAGATGAATTGAACCCTGGGTGGCGTACACAGGATACATAACAATAATCCATATCAACGCTACATTTACCAGCGACAGAAGAAATGCAGAAACATATATATACGCACCGAAACTCCTGTTTTCGGTCATTTGCAAACGTACTTTAGTGGATAGAAATGCAGCTTTAAATCGTGATGAAATTTTACTATCTGAGTTCTCGATTAATCGAAATATTGATATTTACCAGTTCAGAATTCTCGACATTTCCCTTCGGGGTAATCGCACCGAGGGTCGGGACTGGATAACACCAGCTGAGTTCGGGGCGGACTCTGAGCCGCTTAATTTTAAATGTGTAAGCGCTCCGGGCATTAGCGAACTCATGAAATGAAATCCCCCATTAGTTCATCACCAATGAGGGTTTAAATAAATCAGTTGTTGTTTAATCCCAGGATTTTACGGTTCAGCTCCTCATCGGCGCCCGCTCCGGCAAAATCATCGAACGCTTTTTCGGTTACACGGATTATGTAATCCTGAATGTATTGTGCGCCTTCAGCAGCACCCTGCTCAGGATGTTTAATGCAGCACTCCCATTCCAGTACGGCCCAGCAATCAATCCCATATTGTGAGAGTTTGGTAAAGATTGCCTGGAAATCGATTTGTCCGTCACCGATAGATCTGAACCGGCCGGGCCGGTCAGCCCAGCCCTGGTAGCCGCCATACACTCCGCTTCTGCCGGTAGGATTGAATTCAGCATCTTTTACGTGAAAGCTTTTGATATAATCTTTGTAAATATCGATAAAAGCCAAATAGTCCAGCTGTTGCAACAGAAAATGGCTGGGATCATACAGGATTCGTGCCCGCGGATGATCGCCTGTGGCTTCCAGAAATCTTTCATAGGTAACACCATCATGTAGATCTTCGCCGGGATGGAGTTCATAACAAACATCCACCCCCTGTTCATCAAATTCATTCAGAATGGGTTTCCACAGTTTTGCCAGAGCTTCAAATCCATCCTCTACCAGTCCGGCGGGTCGTTGCGGCCACGGATATACGGTATGCCACATCAAAGCTCCGGAGAAGGAAGCATGGGCGTTCAGTCCAAGATTGGCACTTGCCTTTGCTGCCATTTTCAGCTGGTTTTCCGCCCATTTCTGGCGTTCTTTTGGCTTGCCGTGTACTTCTTCGGGAGCGAATGCATCAAACATAACATCATATGCGGGATTAACAGCCACAAGCTGACCCTGCAGGTGGGTAGAGAGCTCGGTGATTTGTACTCCGGTCGCTTCTACTTTTCCTTTATATTCCTCGGCATACGTTTTACTGTTTGCTATTTTCTCCAGGTCTATGAGGCGTGTTTCCCAGGTAGGAATCTGCACTCCTTTATAACCCAGCGATTTCGCCCATTTGCTCATCGCAACTATGTCGTTAAAGGGGGGTTCATCATTTACAAATTGTGCCAGAAAAATTGCTGGTCCTTTTACTGATTTCATGTTGCTCATATCTTAAACTCTGTCCATTTTTGTTCTGATTTTGATGAAGTAAGCATATTATCAACGAATGCCATACCGCGAACACCATCAGCGGCATCGGGAAAATCGTAAGCGCCAGCTGATGAAAATTTACCATTCTGATGATCACTTACGGCACGCGCGAACTCAACATAGATATTGGCAAATGCTTCGAGATATCCCTCGGGATGCCCGGCAGGCAGACGCATATTTTTTTCAGCAGTATCGGAGAGATATCCGGTTCCGGCCCGTAATATCTGAGCGGGTTGATCGAGAGGCTTGTAAAGTAGTGTGTTTGGATTAGTATGCGTCCATTCAAATCCCCCTTTCTCACCATATAAACGGATTTTAAGATCATTCTCCTCGCCCGCTGCAATTTGTGTTGCCATCAATACGCCGGATACATCATCACCAAATTTAAGCAATGCCGAGGAGTCATCGTCCAGCCGGCGGCCTTCAACAACCGTGCGCACATCAGCACAGAGATGGGTGATTTCCTTTCCCGAAATATATTCAGCCAAATTTGCCGCATGAGTTCCAATATCACCGATGGCGCCACCTGCACCCGATTTTTCAGGATCGGTTCTCCACGAGGCCTGTTTGTTGCCTTCGCTCTCAAGGGCTGTGGAAAGCCATCCCTGGGGATATTCTACATAGATTTTTCTAAGGTTTCCTATCGCTCCGCTGGCAATTCTTTGCTTCGCCTCTTTAACCATCGGATATCCGGTGTAAGTGTGAGTCAATGCCAAAACGAGCCCGGTTTCCTGCGTTAATTTTTCCAGTTTTTTAGCTTCATCGAGTGAAAATGCAATCGGTTTATCAATAATTACATGGAAACCATTTTCCAGTGCTTTTTTAGCGGGACCGAAATGCACATGGTTTGGAGTTACAATTGATACAGCATCCATCCGTTCATCATCCGGAAGATTTTTTTCTTCTTCGATCATTTGATCATATGAATCATACACACGACCGGAATCAAGATACAGCGCCTTTCCGGCTTCTTTAGATTTTTCGGCCGAGCGGCTGAATGCCCCGCAGACCAGTTCAATTTCTCCATCCATTATTGCTGCTTTTCTATGTACTGCGCCGATAAAAGCATCCAGGCTTCCACCGACCATCCCAAGGCGAATTTTTCTTTTCATGTGAAGTTGATCTGATTGTTTTATTTAAAATTGACTCTTAAAAAAAGGAAAGTTTCACCTTAAAGTAAACGGGATTTTACAGTGTTTTAGATTTAAAAACTAAAATCACCGGATATGTTTAATAATTACAACCATCTTTTTTTTGATACTGCTGAATAGTAACATGGAAGCTGCACACTCGGCTTTCATTTATTGCATACCATATATAATAAATCGATATCAAGTTAATAAGCTGAAGGTATACCTTAAGTTATACGAGTTAACGGTAATTACATAGAATTCGGTTTGAGATTCCGTATTCAGGTTGGAAGATAGAGAATCAATAATTGAATCTCTGGCGGGTATGAGCTCTTACACTTTCACCGTCCTGCCGGGCAGGGCGAAATCTCCATTGTAAAGCGGCCCTGAGCACAGCATCCATTAAGCCGTGTTCAATAAAAGGTACTACTTCGTAATCATCACCATTGCTGTATTTTCGGATTTCCACAATCGAGGCTTCCTCTACATTACCGTTTTCATCAACAAGAAAATTGACGATCATCTCAACATTTCCCCTTAATTCTGATGGAACTCCGGGTGGTGTACTGGCCTCCACTATGCGGACAACTGTGGGTGGAATCTGCGGGTTGGAAACAATGGCACTCTCCTCCCCTGCAAAGGCGGTACCGGTCCCCGGCTCCAGATCAGGCATTTCGGGCACGTCAAGATCCAGGTCGATATCCAGCTCTATTTCAATTATTTCATCTGATGGAACGGGCTGAGGAATTTGCGGCCTTGGCGGAGGAGGAGGCGAAGAACGCTGCTGGGTGATTTGAATTTCATCAATTAAAACCTGATCGCGGGGGGGATCTGCATAATAGACTTCCTGCGTAATCGTAGAAGCCGGCCAGAATTTTATAATAAGAATCAACATGATCTGAACAGCCAGTACAGCCATTAAAAACCGATTGACATAGCCTGATTCAGAGATTCGATTTTTTTTAAAAAAGTTCGTCAACTCTCAAATACCTCGTTAGAAATGGTGATATAATTGATTTAAAATAACAAACTGAAAGCTTGCTTACGAATACAGGTTATATTACAACCTTAGATAGAAGCTCTGACAAAACCATCGTTTTCGTTTAGCTTACGGCGGGCTTCCTCTTTTGTGCTGTTTGTCAGGATCATCACCATCGCAGTTTTTACATGGCCATCTGCATCTTTTAATACTTTTTCAGCTGTTTCGTAAGAGCAATCTGTGAGAAGCATAACGATCCGTTTTGCTCTTTCTTCTAATTTTTTATTAGTTAGCTGAAGATCAATCATCACATTTTCATAAACTTTTCCCAGGCGTATCATGGCCCCTGTACTTAACATGTTCAAAACCATTTTTTGAGCTGTCCCACTTTTCATGCGGGTACTGCCCATCACCACTTCAGGGCCAACCGGTATATCAATCATATAATCAACATCTTCCGCTATATCGACTTGATCAGCAGATACCGTTGTTATAAATATGGTAATCGAGCCACGCTTCTTGGCTTCCTGTACTACACCGTGTACATAAGGTGTTCGACCACTTGCTGCCAGGCCTACTACCACATCATTATCCGTAACTGAAAGGCGCTGTATTTCCTTCCGACCCTCGTCTATACTATCTTCTGCTCCCTCTTGAGCCACATACATAGCTTCTTTTCCTCCCGCAATAAAACCTTGTACCTGTTCAGACCTGGTGCCAAATGTTGGAGGACACTCAGCAGCATCTAAAACCCCAAGGCGGCCACTTGTACCGGCTCCAAAATAAAGTAATCGTCCCCCATGTTTAATTTTCGATGCAATAGTTTCTACAGCGCCGGCAATCACCGGAAGTTTTTCTTCAATATGGTCAGCAACCTTCTTGTCTTCATCATTTATCATTTTGACAATCTCATAACTGTTTGCAAGGTCGATTGTCAATGTTTCAGGGTTTCGCTGTTCAGTTAATAGAGAACTTAACTGATTAAAAAGTACACGATTGGATTGATTCATCTTAAATGTAACTGATCTACCGCCTGGCCGCCCACCAGTTCGTTTGTTCTGTTTTTATTTGATCCGTCTTCTGTCCGTTTAGAGATGTGTTATTTTGGTTTTTCAATGCTGCAACAAGGCTAATGGCAAGAGCATCTACTTCGTTTTCTTTCTCAAACAGTGAGTCTTTGGAAGGTTCATAGTGATTAGCCACAAAATGGGTATCGTAGTTTCCATCAATAAATGCATGATGTCGAAGAGTAAAATCGCAAAAAGGAATTGTAGTTCTGCATCCGCTGATCTCATACTCATTTAATGCACGGAGCATTTTGGCGATGGCCTTTTTTCGATTTGGTGCATAGACCGAAAGTTTGGAGATCATAGGATCGTAGTTGATGGTAACTTCACCACCTTCTTCTACCCCGGCATCCACACGTACTCCACCCCCGGCAGGTATCCTGTGACGTGATAATTTACCGGTGCTGGGCAGAAAGTTATCCGTGGGATCTTCAGCATATATTCTGCATTCTATTGCGTGACCCTTTTTTTTGACTTGCTCCTGGGTGAAAGGCAATGGTTCGCCCAGGGCAATTCTGATCTGAGTCTCGACGATATCGATGCCGGTAATTAATTCCGTAACCGGATGTTCTACCTGAAGGCGTGTATTCATCTCCAGGAAGTAAAACTTTTGGTGTTTATCAACGAGAAACTCAATAGTGCCGGCACCTTCATAATCACAAGCTTTGGCTGCCCGCACAGCAGCATCAGCCATGTCTTCCCTTAATTTATTGCTTAACAATGAACTGGGAGCTTCCTCAATAACTTTTTGATGCCGTCTTTGAATGGAGCATTCTCTTTCAAACAGATGAACAGTATTTCCTTCACGATCTGCAAGGATCTGAAATTCAATATGGCGGGGTTCTTCAAGATATTTTTCAACATACACCCTATCGTCTCCAAAAGCATTCCGTGCTTCTGATTGTGCAGCCTTAACACTTGTGTAAAAATTCTTTTCGTCATGAACAATTCGCATTCCTTTACCGCCACCGCCGGCTGCCGCTTTAATCAAAACGGGAAAACCAACATTTCGTGCTACTGATAACGCATCTTCCACATCATCCATAGCATCTTTTGTTCCGGGAGGACAGGGAACTCCGGCTTTTCCCATCAAATCCCGGGCAGCTGTTTTATCTCCCATCAGCCGCATCGATTCCGCACTGGGGCCAATGAAAATAATTCCTTCATCTTTGCAGCGGTTAGAAAATTCACCATTCTCGCTTAAAAACCCATAGCCGGGATGGATTGCATCTGCCGTTGTTTGTCTGGCGGCGGAAATTACTTTATCCATATCAAGATAACTTTCGGAAGATGAGGCTTCTCCGACCCAAACAGATTCATCAGCAAACTGAACATGTGGGGAGTTTGCGTCTGGTGTGGAATAGATTGCAACTGTTTTAATATCCATCTCTCTGCAAGTTCGCATTATCCGCAGAGCAATCTCACCCCTGTTTGCAACTAATACCTTACTGATCGTCCGTGACATGAATTATAATTAATATAAATGTTCTATAAACATGGAATCGACAAGTTTCCAAGGATCTGATACTTTTTCGTCCCAAATATAAAAATTGTGATCTATTTCTTTTTGCCAAAGCTTATCACTCATTTTCTCTGAACTACTTCGCTGTGGATCATTGGAATATGACAACAATCTCATATCTATATCTGATATCTGATTTAATATGTTTTTGTCGTTCATGGTAGGTAGAAAATCCACTGGATTATTAAAGTAAACAGTGTCGTTGTAGTAACCATCAAGGTAAGGTTTGATGTTGTAAGTTCCACTAATTCCAATCACTTTGTTTATCTTGTCAGGGTGTTTAAGCGCAATTAACATTGCATAATACGCGCCAAGAAAAGCACCTGCTGCAATAAGGTAAGGGTTCTTATTTTTCTTTTGTATATAAGGAATAACTTCATCAACAATATATTGCTCGTATTGAACCTGGCGCCTGATTCTTACGCAGGGGTCTGCATCTTTATTTAGCAAACTTTCCACAGCAACTGAATCCACGCAGAAAAACTGATTATACTCCCCTTCTATCTGTTCACCGAGTGATTCTATCATTCCTGTTTCTTCCCACTCATTGCAAGCTCCTTCTTCAGATGGAAAGATGATAACAGGAGTACCGGAACTGCCATAAATCAAAATATTCATTTTCTTTCCAAGGCTGGGACTTTTCCAGCTGTGTTTCTTTCGTTCTATTGTTCTCTTCATGAAAATTATTTTTTGATAGTTGATCAATCTCTTTTAATAATTGTGCCTGATTCAAGATAAAATAAATAAAACTCTCTTGGAAGCGCTTTTTTAACTATGAAGCCTACTATAGTTTATCATTTTATTAGTTGAGGAAAAGTAATCCGTAAAACCTAACAAATATTACCTTCCCTGAAACCGATTAATAAAAGACAGGACCAATGCTACTGCGTCTAACGAACTACACCCGCTCTCTTCCACCTATCAATGTAAACAATATTGAAATAACGGCGATCACAAGAAGTATATGGATGAGGCCACCCAGAGCGTATCCAACGAAACCAACGATCCATCCTATTACCATTATAGCTGCTATTATATATAATAAAGCTTTCATAAAAATTATTTTCTCCCTTTGGATATGTGATCAATTGTTCTGAGCATGGTTTAAAAATCGAATAAGTCAGGATGGATATACATTTTATTAAATGAGTTGATGAAACATGATTAATGAGTCGCTAATCATGTTTCATGAAATCATAATGATGGAAAGTTTAAGAGTTACTCAATTTATTAATTTCATTGGTTAACTCATCTTTCGATTTGCCCGTCTTTTTTTGAAGTTTACCCAAAAGCTCATCTTCTTTTCCATCCGCGTATTTGAGATCATCATCCGTTAAATCTCCGTATTTTTGCTTTAGCTTACCTTTCACTTCGTTCCAGTTTCCCTTTATTCTTAGATTTCCCATGATGTTTTTCCTCTATTAATTAGTGTTTGATTGTGTTAGTATAATTGAATATTACCCTCTTTTGTTCCAATAGATGTAGTGAAATGTATATGGATTGGAACATAGCAAGTCTGAAAAATTATGATGATGAGAGTAATAGTCTAATTTATGATTACTTAATCTTCAGAAAGATGGAAAACAATCTCTGCAATATAAGCTGTTTGATAAAAGTCTATTCAAATTCTGTGGTAATAAGGGCCTGTTTATGTATGAAATCTTCAGAGGTCGACATCCTAATACTTGCCTAAACTATTTTCTTAATGCAAAACTCTGTAACAACTTCTCATTTTGTTATATATGAAACAGATTATGAATTATTAAAATATTAGAAACTTCTAATATATTTATAGATTTCACTTATTTTTGTCAAAAGATGGTCGAAAATGAAGTATCAACACTTATAACATCATGTGAAATCGTGACAATCATACTGACATTCATCATTGGACTCCTGGTACTTGATCCAACAGTGTTTAGCGAGGAAAATCAGACAGAAAATCAGGAACAACCCACATCATATTATCTTCTTGATCAAAGCTCTAATAGTATTGAGCAAATTCCACATACTATAGCCTCTGTGGATAGTCTGTTAAAAATCGGAACTGAACATCAGAATCATGATTCACGAGAATCGTTTAATGCTGCAAGGCAGGCTCTTACCATTGCGTATGATATTGACTACAAAGAAGGAATTGCAAAAAGCTACAATTTAATTGGTATAAAATATCTCGATTTTGGTGATCATGAACTTGCTCTTTACCATTATTTACAGGCAATGAGTATTGAGGCATCACTTGGCAATCAAAATGCCATAGCAAATATTCTCAATAACATGGCCAGGGTGTATGTTGAACAGGAAGATTATCAGGAGGCGGCAAAGCACCTTGAAGAGAGCATAAAGATTCTTAAAACAATAAATGAGGATGAACAAGCCCTGACTGCCACGAATAATCTGGGGGTAATACACAGGAGACAGGGCAATTATAAAAAAGCCCTTAATTATTTCTGGGATACATATGAACGATCCCTTACCGAGGAGCCAGACAGCCTGTTATTTATCATCGCTACAATGAATATCGGTAATACCTATCGAAACATGGGAAGTTATAAACGGGCCCAGATACATTTGAAAGCTGCCCGCCAATACGTAGAACGACATGAATATATTCCTCATTTAATTTTTACTGATATAGTTCTTGGTGAACTCTACAAGGATCTGGGTGAATACGATACGGCTTTAAATTATGCTGTATCCGCGCTTGAACTGGCCCGCCAGGGGCAGTATCGTGAGCGAATTAAAGAAGGACATTTATTAATCGCCGAAATTGAGGAGCAGACTGGAAATTATGATAAAGCCTTTGAACATTTCAGACTCTACCATATGGTTAGTGATACATTGCAGAATATGCAGCGGGGTGAACGAATTCAGGAACTCCAGGCTCGCTTTGATGTGGAACAAAAAGAACGGGAAATTGATCTTCTCAATAAAGAAGCCGCTTTGCAAGAAGCTAAACTTGCACAGCATGACCAACTAAGAAGCTTTCTTATTTCAAGTGTATTTTTGCTCCTTGTGATTATTGGATTGCTGTATAGAACAAATCGTCAGAAGAAACTAAGTAATCAAAGACTAAAGGACAGCAGAAGTGAAATCGAAAAACAGAATGAAGAACTAAATGAACTTAATAAGGAAAAAGATGAGTTTATAAGTATTGCTGCACATGATTTAAGAAATCCTCTATCATCCATCAATATGGCAGTAGATTTGATCAATGATGAGAAAAATTTAGAAAGAAAAACAATTCGCGAGTACACGGATCTAATCAAAATTTCATCTGCACGAATGTTGAACCTGATCAACAGCGTACTTCAAATTCATTCTATCAATGATAGTTCAAAGCATAAATCCGTTAAAAAGCTGGATGTAAATCAACTTGTTTTAGAAGCAATTCAGCATTTCAGAAAACCGGCAGACAGTAAAAAAATAAATTTAATTGTTGATCTTTGTAAAGAGAAAACAGTATTGATTGGAGAAAGTGATAATGTTCTTCGGATTTTTGATAACCTGATTTCAAATGCTATCAAGTATTCCCCCGACGGTACAAATGTTACTGTATCGACCCGGGTTATATCTAACAAAGTGCAAATTAAGGTAACAGACGAGGGACCCGGTATAAGAAAGAATGATCTGCATAAACTGTTTGGAAAATTTGCCCGTCTGCCCAATAAACCCACGGGCAATGAAACCTCGACAGGTCTCGGCCTTTTTATAGTGAAGAAAATTGCGAACTCTATGGGGGGCCGTGTTTGGTGTGAAAGTGAACCTGGAAAAGGATCTGTTTTTATTGTAGAGCTGCCAGCCACAGAAAATAAAGCACAACGAACCAATAGTTTAAGAAAGCGGAAACCGTTTACTGCATTTGATGTATAGTTGGCAACTCATATTATCTGCTTTCCTCTTTTGCAGAAAATAATCAGGTAAAATTAAAAAAAGACCGGCTGCAAACCGGTCTTTTATATCTTTGTTAATTTTGGCTGACATAATTACGCCAACCGAATTACTAAATTTTATCTTTTTAAACCTCTTCGTTCTAAAAGATGCGAAACATCAGGATCACCACCCCTGTAATCGCGATACATCTCCATTGCTTCCCGGCTTCCACCGCGCGACAAAATGTATTCTCTGTAGCGATCGCCATTTTCGCGTGTAAGACCTCCCTGTTCTTTCATAAATGCAAACGCATCTGCGGCGAGAATTTCGCTCCAGATATAGGCGTAATAGTTAGCAGAATATCCGCCTGAAAATACATGCGAAAAATAAGGTGATTTATAACGTGGTGGAATTACAGGGTTGTCAAGTCCATACTTTTGCAATGATCGATTCTCATATTCAACGACATCACCAGGCGTATCTCCTTCAGACAACAAATGCCATTCCAAGTCGATCATAGTTGCCCCAAGGTATTCATAGGTGTCAAACCCCTGATTAAACTCACGTGCTTCAATAACCCGATTCAAAAGGTCCTGAGGTATTCTCTCTTCTGTCTCATGGTGGATGGCGTAGTTTTCGAGTACTTCGGGCAGAATTGCCCAATCCTCTTCAAATGTTGATGGAAACTCTACGAAATCCCGTGGAACAGAAGTGCCCGAGAGAGATGGATAGGTTACATCAGAAAACAGGCCGTGCACGGCGTGCCCCATTTCGTGAAACATTGTGGTGACATTATCAAAACTGATCAGGGCCGGATCTCCTTCAGCCGGCGGTGTAATATTAAGTACATTCACGACTACCGGTTTTTTATCGAGCAAATGAGACTGATCTACAAAAGAGTTCATCCATGCACCGCCTCTTTTCGAATCGCGTGAAAAGAAATCTGCATAAAAAAGGCCAAGTTCTGTGTCATCAGCATCAAAAACGGTAAATACCCGCACATCCGGATGATATACAGGCAAATCATCACGCTCCTCGAATCGTATTCCATACAGGTTCTCCATGGTATAAAACACGCCGTCTTTAAGTACGCGGTCCAGCTCAAAATAAGCGCGGACCTCATCATCGTCAAAATCGTATTGTTCGCTCCTTACTTTTTCGGCATAATATTCCCAGTCCCATGGCTGAAGCTCGTCGTCAATTCCATCGCGTCTCATCATTTCAGTAATCAGTTCACTTTCAAGATCGGCGTTTTCGATTACGGCGGGAATCAGATCATTCAACATATCCAGAACTGTATTCGGATGGCCTGCTGTTTGTGGCTCAATAGCATATTCAGCATAATTATCGTAGCCAAGCAGACTGGCGCGCTCAGCCCGCAGCTCAACAAGTTCTAACACTATCGGCCGTGTGTCTATTCCTCCATCTTCGCCAATGCCCCGGTAAGCGGAGGCTTCCCAAAGCTGCTTGCGCATATCCCTGTTGTTGAGTGATGTTAACAGCGGATGGCGGGTGGTGTTGTTGATTGTTATCAGGTATTTGCCCTCTTCTCCACGGCGTTCAGCTTCTTCTCTGGCAGATGCGATTCTATCTCTGCTTAAGCCGTCAAGCCGCTCTTCACTTTCTACAATTACGGCTCGTTCGCGCGTAAGTTCCAGTACTTTTTCCTGAAAATCTGTGGAAAGCGATGAGATTCTTTCATTGATTTGCCGCATTCGCTTTTGTTCTTCATCGGTAAGCTGCGCCCCGGCACGAATAAAATCGCGGTGGGTATCTTCAAGCAGTTTTAGGGATTCCTGATCCAGATCCAAATTGTGCCGGTTTTCATAGAGCAAATCTACACGTTCAAAAAGCACTCTGTTCAGTAAAATGTCGTCACTGTGTGCCGCCAGTTTTGGTGCCAATTCGGACTGAATCTCCTGGATTTTATCGTTGGTATGGGCAGCAGTCATGTTAAAAAACACCTGCTGAACCCTTGTGAGTAACCGTCCGGACTTCTCCATCTCCACAATTGTATTCTCGAATGTGGGATGATCTTCGTTATTTGCAATGTGCTCTATTTCAATCAGATGATCTTTCATGCCTTGAATAAATGCCGGCATGTAGTGTTCATCTTCTATAATATTAAAATCAGGAGCTTCGAAAGGGAGTCTGCTTTCTTCAGAAAAAGGGTTTTCACTCATATTGGAGGTATCGTTTATATTAGATTCACTTGAACCGCACGCGGCTACTACTGCTGCCAGAAGGGTGACAATTAAACTTAGTTTCAGTTTCATATACTCTCATTAATTTTCGATGATATTATTAAGAAATTTTGGAAATTCAGATACTTATTTCCAGATTAATTTTCAGGATAAATAGATTTTTTGGCGGCTAATAAAGTATTTTTCATTAACATTGCAACGGTCATGGGGCCCACTCCGCCGGGAACTGGTGTTATCCAGCTTGCTTTTTCTTTTAGCCCCTCAAAATCGCAATCGCCGACAAGCTTATAACCTTTTGCTGAATTTTCATCGGCTACACGGTTTATTCCTACATCTATGATTACAACTCCCTCCTTCACCATTTCGGCTTTGATCAGGCCGGGTTGCCCCGCGGCAACTATCAGGATATCTGCATCGATTGTATGGCGGGTTATATCTCTTGTATATTTATGGCAAATAGTTGTTGTAGCTTTGCCGGAGGAGTTCTCCCTCGAAAGCATTATTGCCATAGGGGAACCAACAATATTACTGGCCCCAACTACAACCGCGTGCCTGCTTTTCACCTGGATGCTGTAGTGCCTGAAAAGTTCAAAAATACCAGCCGGTGTGCAGGATCTGAATGTTGGCTGATCCACCGCAAGCCGCCCCACGTTCATTGGATGAAAACCATCCACATCTTTGCGATGATCGATACTTTCTATTACATCGAGGGATGACAGGTGCACCGGAAGCGGCAGCTGCACAAGAATTCCATCTACATTGTCATCAGCATTAAATTTTCTTATTTCCTGTTTCAATTCTTTTGCAGAGATAGTATCAGGTAAGTGTGCCGTACCTGTATCAATTCCCACATCATTGCAGGCCCGGGTTTTTGCGCCAATATAGGTTGAGGATGCGGGATCAGTACCCACCTGAATAACCTGTAAAAATGGTGTTCGATTTCCCTGTTTTTCCCATTTTTCAACATCTTCGCGTATTTGGCTGCGTATGATTCCAGCTACTTTTTTACCGTCAATTAATTGTGCGGGCATAATTTATCGTTCAATATCGTATTTTTTCATTTTATTATAGATATGGCTTCGCTGAATATCTATGGCATCAGCAGTGGCTGAAACATTCCAGTCGTGCTCTTCCAGCTTTTTAAGAAGATAAAACCGTTCTGCTTTCTCTTTATATTGCTGAAACGAAAGCGACTGTTTAGCAAGGTCATTCAGATCTGCTTTCCCGCCACCGTTCATTGTGGCAAGCCTGGTAACATCATCCCGGCCAATTTCATCTCCATCAGCCAACAATGCCATTCGTTCAATAGCATTCTGAAGTTCGCGTACATTACCCGACCACGTCAGTAATTTAAGTTCTTCCAGAGCTTCATCAGTAAAAGATTTTCCTGCATATATAATCTCCTTTTCAGCAAGTTGAGACAAAAACCGTTTAGCAAGAATGGGGATATCATCTTTTCGTTCACGCAGCGGCGGTAGTTGTATCGGTATCACGTTAATTCTGTGATAAAGATCTTCCCTAAACCGATTCTCACGGATTTCTTTTTCAAGATCACGATTGGTTGCGCATAACACTCTCACATCAACATCAATTAACTCTGTACCACCAACCCGGGTAATCTGGTTCTCCTGCAAAACACGCAACACTTTTGACTGGGCATCCAGGCTCATATCTCCGATTTCATCCAGAAAAAGTGTGCCGCCATCGGCCTGTTCAAACTTCCCGATTCGCTGAGCAGAGGCACCGGTGAACGCCCCTTTTTCATGGCCAAAAAGTTCACTTTCAAGAAGTTCAGTTGGGATGGCCGCACAATTTACATCCACAAATTTTTTGGAAGCCCGATTACTTTTTTCATGTATCCAGCGGGCAACAAGTTCTTTTCCTGTGCCATTTTCACCGGTTATCAGAACACGGCTCGTGCTGGGTGCAACTTTTTCAATTGTTTTCTTTATATGATCTATAGAGGGACTTTCTCCCACCATTTCCCGAACGTTATTTAGCTCGCCTCTAATACGTTTGTTTTCCTCAACCAGTTTATTGCGGGACAATGCGTTGCGGACACTGATTAATAGTCTGTTTAAATCAGGGGGTTTTTCTATAAAATCAAACGCTCCAATTTTTGTAGCTTCGACGGCTATTTTAATAGTACCGTGACCACTAATCATGATAACCGGAAGGTCTGCATCTATTTCTTTAACTTTTTCCAGTACTTCAATGCCATCCATTCCCTTCATCTTGATATCCAGAATCATCAGGTCCACTTTTTCATTACGAACTTTGTTCAGGGCACTTTCACCCGCTTCTGCTTCAAGTACATTATAGCTTTCAAATTCAAGGATCTCTCTTAAGCTATTTCGGATGCTTTTCTCATCGTCGGTAACAAGAATGGTTGGTTTATTATCAGACATGTATCAATAGTTGGTATAAAAATAGTTCAAAATCCGTTCGTGAATCAGATCTACTACTGCAGTTTTAACAGCATAGTTATTTGTAGCGATTGTAACAACCAATCGTTCACCATTTGCCGTTTCCAGATAACCGCTTAACGATCTTACCCCTGACAGAAACCCTGTTTTTCCTCGAAAATTTTCTGCGATCAGATTGTTTTGAAACCGATATCGCAAAGTACCATTGCGACTTCCTACTGACAAACTTTGAAAATAATGATCAAAATAAGGTTTTGATTGTAAGTTATATAAAAATTGATTGAGTTCTGATGCTTTGAGAGATGTTGCCGGGGCCATTCCGGATGCATCTCTAAGAGTTACAGAGGTTGTATCAAATCCATTCGCATTCATAAACTCTTTCACAATGTTAAGGCCAAGTTCTGTAGAGCCTGGTACCCCGTATTCCATAGAGGCGAGATTTTTTAACAGCATTTCAGCATAAAAATTATCACTTTCACGATTCAGGCGGGTTATCATTGTGTGGAGTGGCCTGGACTGATGCGTATCAAGTTCCTTAAAGCCAGGTGCTGTCCAGTCTACATGTTCTTTGGATAATAAGAGTTGTCCCCTAACTGCTATTCCCTGACGCTCCAGATATCGTTTAAATGTATCGACAAAATAGAGCGAGGGATTATGGACACTCAGAGGTTCCGTTTCATAATATCCTTCTGGCAACGTACTGCGAAGATAAATTGTATTGCTGCCCAAATCTCTTCTGTAGGATTCATCAAACTTTGTATCGCGGGGAGTAACTAATTGTTCATTCACGAATTGAACATAGGAAGTTTCAAATGGAAACCAGGTGATTGACGGTTTAGAGCCGGGACTCCCATTCGCGATAACTTCCAGATCTACCACATTCAGATTAAATGAGAGGGCACTTATTTCAGGAGCATAAAAATAACTTAAATCATCCCATTCCCAGCCTCGTGGATAGGGTATATCATCAAAAAGACCGTCGTGGCCAATAATATTCCCATCAACCGCGTCTATTCCCATTGAATCAAGAAGCATATACCAGCGTTCAAATAAAAAAAGAGGATCATCATACGCTTCGCTATTAATTGATGGATCGCCGCTCCCCTTGATGTATAGATCACCTGCCCAACGGTTGCCAATTTGCTCGCCTGTTCCATAAAGAGTTGTTTCAAATTGATAGTCCTCTCCTATTCGTTCAAGAAATGCTGCTGAGGTGATCAATTTAAGATTCGATGCCGGGCGAATTAACTTCTCACTGTTATACTCGTAAATAGTTTCGCCGTTTGAACTTCGCACCACCACAGACCAAAAAGATGAGGATGCCTGGCTGCGATCAATGATATCACGGACAGGATCCAGCTGCTGTGCATTTGTAACATCACCCGAAAATATAACTAAAATAAGAATCAGGCATGTTAGCGAGGTAGAAAATATTCTATGGGTCCCACTCAAATCAGCTTCCGAAATATTCTTTCTCTTCTTTCTGAAACGTTTCATAAATCTCATCAGCTGATTGGCAGTTTAGAAGTTTTTCTCTGAAGGATGAGCTATTCATTAAACGTGAAATTCTGCTTAGAAGTTTAATATGACTATTGCATTTACTTTGAGGTCCAACAAGTAAAAAAATTATTTTAACCGGTTCGTTATCAATTGAATTAAATTCAATCGGTTTGTCGAGAATAGCAAAGCTCGCTAAGATTTTATCAATAGAAGAGCATTTTCCATGAGGAATAGCAAGCTGTTTTCCCACACCGGTAGACATGATTTTTTCTCTGTCAAATACCGACTCTCGTATTTTTTCAAGCTGTTTCTGATTAACCTTAGGTTCTAAAAGATCAACCAGCTCGTTGATAAGATCTTTTTTATCGTCAGCTTTTAAACCCGCTGATATGCTTGTAGGGTCCAGAAGAGAATAAATATTCATATATATGTTACGGTGTGAAAATCTATTAAAAAACCGGTTGAAGATAAGGTTTATACCCAACAAAATCTTTTGTTCATCTCCAATAGAATCGTTTGTCCTTCCAAGAATTTTTTAACGGAATGAAATCTGTTTTATTTGTTTAATATAGCAATCATATTAGAGTTCTATCAAAAAGAAATACCAAATTCTTTTATCCTACCCGCTCTTTTTTGCTACCTTTAAGGATGTTAAAATTTGCTTTATACAGATGGTAAAACCTGCTCTCTCCATTTTCAAAAAAGAGATAGCCGTAGAGTTACGTACCCGGTATGCGTTGAACACCCTGCTTGCTTTTACGGGTGCATCGTTACTGTTGATATTATTCACTCTCCGGGCTGATCAAATGGATCCCACTCCTAAAAGCGGTTTGGTCTGGATTATTATACTTTTTGCTGCCATGACAGGTATGATGCGGTCGTTCGTACATGAAGCTGATAAAAAAACCTGGGATCTATTAAAATTACATGCAAAACCTTCCGAAATATTTGCCGGAAAACTTGTATACAATTTCTTTTTTCTGTTGATCCTGCATCTGTTTACGTTCTTTTTTTATTTAATCATGATGAATATGGCAGTGGTGAGTGTTACCTATCTTCTGGCGGTGCTTTTATTTGGATCGGCGGGTCTTGCGGGTGTCACCACATTAACTTCTGCTATGATTGCACAGGCCGACAGACGCGGTGCTGTATTTTCCGTACTTTGCATACCGCTTCTTGTGCCATTGTTGCTTATTTTAACGTCAGTAACGAAAACTGCTTTAATTGAAGGAGTTGCACCTGATTCTTTTAATGATTTGGCCGCATTATTTGGATTTTGCGGCGTAACGATAAGTGCAGGTATTATTTTATTTGATTTTATCTGGGAGGATTAATGCCAATTTTAAATGAAAATATTCAGCTTGGAGATCGCAGAATTGTGGGTCAATCCCGAGCAATCCGCCAGGTTGAAAAAATATTTCGATCTGAACGCCTGGGGCACGCTTACCTGCTCACCGGGCCAGGCGGATCGGGGAAAACTGCATTTGCTCTCACCATGGCGGAAGCCATTAACGGCATCGATAATCTTACTGACCTAAAAGGATCAGCCGCTACAAAAAAATCAAGCTGGTTTACACATCCTGACATTCACCTGTTTATTCCCATTCCCAAATCAGCCGGAACCAGCGAATTAAATGAAAGGCTGAAGCTTTTATCAAAAGATCCTTATGAGATTGTTGATTTTAGCCTGCGTCCCGAACTTGGTGATGATACGAGTTCCAAAAATAAACGGGCATTTTATTATATAGATTATTACCGTGACGAGATCCGCCCTAAAACTGTACTCAAGCCAAATGAAGGCCGCAGAACCATCATAGTGATTGTCGGGGTCGACACGATGAGAAAGGAAGCTGCAAATGCATTTTTAAAGCTTCTCGAGGAGCCATCCGGCAATGTTATGTTTATTTTGACTGCTGATAAAACAGATCAGTTATTGCCAACAATAATTTCACGATGTCAACAGATTCGGCTCTCTCCACTTTCACGTAAAGAGATAGCCGATGGGCTGGTGAGATTTGATGAATTCAGCCATGAAGACGCAGAATTTCTTGCACGGATTTCCGGCGGCAATTATGCTCTTTGTCGTTACATCGATTTGAAGCTGTTACAGAAAACACGCGGAGAAACCGTGGATTTTCTTCGATATGCATATACGCAGGATGCCGCTTCGCTTGTACCATTAATTGAAGGGTGGCAGGCGCGTCTGAATCTCGAAAGTCAGATAGCTCTCTGTAATACACTTGAGCACCTTTTGCGTGATATTATGGTCTATAGGGAAACAGAAAACAAAGAGCTGATCACCAATATTGATCAACTTGATGTGATAAAAAAGTTCTGTGCTTCGCTGCAGGATGCTAAACTTGAGGTGATGATTGAAGAACTGCAGAAACTCAAAGAGCTTTTCTATCATAGTGTGCAATTTAAACTTATTTTTACTTCCCTTGCATTTCGTTTCGGAAATCTAATGCGGGGATTTGAACCCTATATCTCAAATAAAACGCCCTGGCAACATTTGCCGGCTTATACGGAATCTTAAGTATGATACCCAGGGAACCCCTTTCTTTTGTAAAAATGCATGGCGCAGGTAATGATTTTGTACTGTTCGACAATCGCAGTTTAAAGTTGACGGATCAGCAGATAGAGGCGATTACTCCACAGCTTAGTGATCGAAAATTCGGAGTAGGGTCCGATGGTGTAATCGCTCTCAATTATGATGATACAAAAGAGGCCGATCTTGTGATGATTTATAAAAATCCTGATGGAAGTGATGCAGGTATGTGCGGCAATGGCGCACGTTGTTTTGCAGCATTTGCAGTAACACTTGGCGCACCATCATCGTTAAGTTTTCGTGTACATGATAAAGTTTACAGAAGCGAAACCGAAAACGGCACAGTAACGATCGATTTCCCCCTCGAAACAGAAATTAAAACTGTTGAGATCGATGGATCAGAATATTTAGATGTTTATGCCAATACCGAACACATTGTATGTTCAGTACCTGTGACAGATTTGGAAAAAGAAAGTAAACTAATAAAAACCGGCCGTTATCTTCGTGAACATCAAACATTTGCGCCAAAAGGTACAAACGTAAATTTTATAACGGGGAAACAGCAAAATCAACTTTCACTGCAAACGTATGAGCGCGGAGTTGAAAATTTGACCCTTGCATGCGGAACAGGGGCGATTGCCTCTGCTCTTGCCTGGCATCACCTGCAAAATGGATCCCCCGGCGAGCATCGTTTTCAAATAGATGTAAAAGGAGGTACTCTTTTTATCGAATTTACGTTTTCAGACATTACCAATAAATATTCATCAATAAAACTTGAAGGTCCTACTGCTTTTGTATTTGAAGGAAGATTTTATTTCTAAATGTTTGATTATAGTTGTCCTGCTGATTGTTTCCATTGGCTGTGGTTCCTCAGAAAATAACAGTCGTGATGGCGATCAATTCGTCTATATGCCCCCTGAAAACCAATTCACGGTTCCCGGCCAGATGAATGCCAGCGACCTGGTTTACTCCGTTACGCTTAACCGGACAGGCAATCCCCAATCTGCACCAATAATGCGTTTAGGATCATCCCAGCAGCTTCGTCTTGCATTCGATCTGCTTGAGTACGATTCCCGGCAACTCAGAATAACATTTACTCATCATAATCCAGACTGGAGCCGCTCGGGCTTAGCTGAAGAATTTTTTAAGGATGGTTTTTTTAATCTTAACATACCTGTTGGGAATGTAAGCCGGGCTCAGCGCCCAACCTATCGGCGCTATACGTATGATTTTCCCAATGATAACATATCTTTTCTTGTGAGTGGTAATTACATGCTCCAGGTTGAAGACGCCGACAATGGCAATTTTTTATTTTCAATGCCCTTTTTTATTACGGAAAATGAAGGATCGATTCGGTCGGAGGTTGAAACTCGAACAACTCCGCGTGTGGAGGGACGCATTTCACATCGTCCTCGCAGTATTTTTGAGAACCCTGATTTCGTAACTACCCCTCAGTTCGATTTGGAGTTTTACTATGTACAAAATCAATTTTGGGGCCGTGCACGAGAAGCAAATGAGCTTGACACATCAACCGAAGGTGAGGTTTTATTTGAAATGAGGCAGGAAAACTCATTCGTTGGAGATTATGAATTTCAATTTTTATCCCTGACTGAACTCTCCCAACAGGAGCCCCAGATATTTGAATATCGCCCTACAGAAATTCCACCCCGGGTTGTGCTATACAATGATGTACAGGGATTTTCAGCATCACGGGAACGGGTACCCGGGACAAGCTTTAAAAATCCGGACACTGATCTTAACGCCAGATATGCCAATGTTCATTTCCGATTTGTTCCCAATGACAGTATTTCCCGGGATGCAAATATTTTTCTTGTTGGAGATTTTAACAACTGGTCAATTCAGTCAAATTATTCTCTTCGGTATCACCCGGAAACAGGTCGCTGGCGTACGAATGCTTTCATGAAAACCGGCACGTATGCTTATAAATATGTGATGGTTGAAGACAACGAAATATTGGATCTTGCACTCGATGATTCATTTACCCGTACACAGCAGGAATATCACGCATTTGTGTATTATCAAGATCCCGATCGTTTTTATTATCGATTACTGCAAACAAATAACTTTTTCGAAAACTCCTGATTGGTTTAATTTTATGGCAAGAGCATTTAAATTTTTTGCCGCTTTTTTCCTCACCGCACTTATCATATTTGGATCTATACTTGCATTAAGCTGGAAACCATTTACCACTTTTTTCGAAAATAGAGATGCAATGGTTGAAGGAAGTCAGTGGGTGGAAGAAACATATTCGCTTCGTGGATTATCTCAATATATAGAAGCAAATCCTGAACATGTCTCCATTGTAAGTTCGGTTATATCCTCTCCGGATTCCACCATTAGCTATAAAGCAGATACACCCCGGCCGATGGGCACTACTGCCAATTTTTTCACCCTGGTTGCAGCTGCTGATTTAATTCAATCAGGCAATTTAGATGGCAATCAGACGATACACTGGGAATCTGTGAGTTCATACCAGATACCCGGTGTAAATGGGTCAGAACATAATCAAAGTTACCGCGCAGCCAGTAGTCGTGGATGGATTGATGACGACAACATGATAACGCTCAATAACGCACTTAAACTGTTGGCAGAATTCAACGACCTGGCACTTGCCGACTACCTCTGGTGGACAATCGGACCGGAACGGTGGCCAGAGATATCAGACCTATTAAATCTTGAGCATACCGACCTTCCACTCCCATTCTCGGGTCTTTATCTTACAATTTCCCCGGGAATAAGAGAGATGGACGTTTCTGACATTTATCAAAGTGAACTGGCCAGAGATTACTCTAATTACAGAAAGTCTGTTATAGATTATTCAAGGCAATTTGGCGAGGAAACAGAGTTCAGAGAAAAAGTTATTGAATATGCAGACAGAAACCGTTTGGGTAATACATTTATGGAAGAGCGTGACGGACTGGCACTGTTCCCAAAAACAACAGCTAATGAAATTGTCAGGTTGCTTACCGATCTTATAAATGATAATCTGATAAGCGAACAAGTCAGCCGACAGGTTAAGGAATGGATGCGCTGGCCAATGGATCGGCAATCAGGAATCGAGCGTGACTTTACTGATTACGGAGCACTATATGACCACCGAATGGGTCTGCTTAACGGGATTGATTTTGGAACATCGGTTTATACAGGTGATACTACCGTTCAGGCTGTATTTTTTGATCGCATACAAATCGCATTCTGGTTTCATATGTCCAGCAATCATATGCACCAGGATTTTCAACAACGACTGATTTTTGATCCTGCTATGATTGATCAGATGAAACAAGTAGCAGATACACAGGTAACTGAAGACGCTGCGAGTAATTAATGTTATGTCAACTGTAAAAGTTTGGTTGCAGGGAATAGTCATCGGATGAGTTTTTTCGAAAAAATGAAATTTTT
>CAYOLE010000003.1:0-3595 GCA_964404705.1 uncultured Rhodohalobacter sp.
AGATCGGCAAAATCTACGAAGGCACCTCCAACATGCAGCTGAATACGATTGCGAAAATTATACTGAGGTAACGTCTGATTTCGGGGGATAAAACGAGCAGTTTTTCACCTACCTTTAGACGGGGCACGAGGGTTTATTGCACGCAAAAAAAATGAACGAAGGCGGAATTATTGCGCTTATGTAGCATGTTCAATGTGTAGCTAAGTCTACAGAATCAGGTAACACTCTCTGTGCGTGACATTTTAAATAACCCTCAAAGTATAAATTATGGATCAGCGTATTAAAGATACCATACACAAACATGCAAAAGATAAGAAGTCTGCTCAACAGCTTGAGTCTCTGTTTAAAGAAGTTACTAAAAAGAGAAACCGGGCAGAAAAGCATCTGTCACTCCTCGAAAACGCAATCAAAAGTGATTACGATTCCATCCTGATCACTAATTTGCAGCTTGATAAACCGGGGCCGGAAATTGTGTATGTGAACGATGGTTTTACAAAAATGACCGGATATAGCCGCGAAGAAGTAATTGGCAAAACTCCACGAATTCTCCAGGGTGAAAAAACAGATCGTGCAGTACTTGATAAACTGAAAAAGAGATTAAAAGAAGGGCAGTCATTTTTTGGCCATACGGTAAATTATCGAAAGGATGGCTCAGAATTTATCAACCAGTGGGATATACATCCGCTAACAAACAACAATGGAGAGATAACGAATTGGGTTTCTTATCAGCATGATATTACAGAACGGAAACGCTCAGAAAAAAAAGTTGTGGATACGGGAATCGAATTTGATAAACTGGCCGAAGAATCTAAAAAAACACTTGTGGATCTTGATGAATATGGGAACATAATTACATCAAATAAAGCATTCAGGGATCTGGTTGGTTATGATGAGGAAGAGCTGAAGAAAAAGAAAATCTGGGAGCTGTTTTCGGATGAGCTGATTGAAAATTTCCGTCACAGGTTTGAAATGTTCAGACCGGGGGATTTTAAAAATCAGTTGTTTAAGCTGGAACTGGTGAATAAAAAAGGCGCTGAAATTGAAGTGGAAGCCAAAGCGCGGCTGCTTTCAGCAAGCGGACAAAATATTGTCCGGATGGCATTTCAAAATAAATCGCTGCAGAAACGTATAATATCCATGCTGTCAAATTATGAGAATGATATAGACAGTTTGTTCGATAAAACCAAGGACTTTAGTTATAAGCTTATTCCTTCTTCCGCAAAGGACTTTTCTTTTGATTATGTGACAGATGCTTTTACAGAAATAACGGGAATCGATTCCTCAGAAATTGAAGAAACTGACCTTGAAGACTTTATCCATACTGATGACCTGCAAAAAGTGATCAGCCATTTTAAGGTGGTCCTGGAAGGTAAACCCAATACAGAACAGTTCAGAATCAAGACGAAAGAAGGCGATTACGTTGAAGTGATTGATTACGCAAAACCCGAATGGGAAGAGGGAAATTCAAAAGTGAAAGCGATTAAAGGAGCTACATCAACAGAAGTCTCTTCCGAAAAGAAAACATAATCCGCAGCTCATCGTTATATACTTTTTGCGCCGGCAATTTCCGGCGTTATTTGTTTGATTAATCAATTATCTGCAAGGCAGTTTTGCCCGTCAATAATTCTTATCTTTGGAATGGAAATTCAAATACCGGTTTATCGTTATAGAATCATGACCATTCAGGAAAAACAAGATCGTATCATACGAGAGTTTCAAGTCTTATCAGACTGGCAGGAGCGATATAAGCATATCATAAAAATGGGCCAAAAACTTCCGCCACTCGAGGATGAATTTAAAGTGGAGGAAAACCTTGTGCGCGGGTGTCAATCACAGGTGTGGCTGACTACACACACCGATAACGGAAATGTAATTTTCAGGGCGGACAGCGATGCGGCCATCACGAAAGGGCTCGTGGCTCTTATGGTAAATTTTTATTCAGGTGAAGAACCGGATACTATTCTTGCCACGAATCCTGAGTTTATAAAAAAGATCGGGATGCAGGAACACTTGTCTCCAACGCGGTCGAATGGTCTTGCTTCCATGATTAAGCAAATGAAAATTTATGCCATGGCCTATAAAGCAAAAATGGCCAGTCAGAATTAATGAACTCTCACTGGAATAATTTTTCACTTTGTATTTGGATCAATACAACTAATACAATCTTGATATGTGGTAAATAGCAGGTAATTCGAGAATAATGAAGGATTGATTAATATATATTGAGTATCAATCCTCGCAGATGCCCGCCGATCCACTCGCTGAGTTTCGCAGCTAATTATTTTCCAAATGCCTCAATTCAGCTCTATTCTGCCGAAAGACTTCAATGGTTTCTGCGAGAATAAAAAAAAACAACTCATTTGATCGTTCATTTTACCTTCATAGATTCGAACGTTTAGAATGTTATTGATTTGAATGCACACCACATAATGAATTTTAACTGATTTCAGGGTATATTAAATTTACTTTTCTTTTTGATAAACAACAGATGCTATGAATAATAAAACAGTACAGATTGCTCTCTTCGTTGCTTTTTTGGTAATTGCGGGTGGCGCACTTTATTACGGTCTTGCGGGAAATTCAAATAATAATTCTGCTACAGCCGATCGGGGTGAACGAACCGCGCAGAAAGTGGAAATTTTAAAGTACAGCGATTATTCGTGCCCGGCCTGCCGCGATATGGTACAACCTGTAAAACAGCTAAAGGAAGACTTTGGTGATATGGTTGAGATCAGGTATCGCCATTTTCCTCTAAGTGGATTTCAATTCAGCCGCCTGGCTTCTCACTCCGTAGAAGCCGCCCGGGAGCAAGGGCACTACCAGGAAATGCACGATATGATTTTCGCAAATCAGGCTGAGTGGTCCCGCGGAAATGCGCAATCCATTTTTGAAGGATATGCTGAAGAACTTGGCCTGGATATGGAGCAGTTCCGGGCTGATGTTGAATCTGAAGAAATAGCTGAAAGAGTTGAAAATCAGCGCCAGGAAGGATTACGCAGAACAGTGAATTCTACTCCTACATTTTTTATTAATGGGCGTAAACTGCAGCAAAATCCACAGAGCTACGATCAGTTTAAATCGATTGTTGAACTGCAGATGTACCGGTCTAATTAACCATGATCTACCAGTTCCTGAATTGTTCACCGGAATACGATGAAACGGTTTTTGTGGCCCCGAGTGCTGACATCATAGGAGACGTGAAACTTGGAGCTGAAAGTTCGGTTTGGTTCAATTCAACAATTCGCGGAGATGTGAATTACATCCGCATTGGGGAACGCACAAATGTACAAGATAATGTCTGTATTCATGTGATGAATAAGACCGGACCCACCACTATCGGGGATGATGTCACAATAGGCCATAACGCCATGTTACATGGCTGCACAATTCACGAACGCGTACTGATTGGAATACATGCCACAATTCTGGATGAAGTTGTAATTCCATCTGATGTGATAGTAGCTGCCGGCACACTTGTGCCCCCGGGAAAGGTGCTTGAGTCAGGGTATCTTTATATGGGTTCGCCGGCTGAAAAATCACGTAGACTTACAGAAAGTGAGATCACTTCAATCAAACAGTCTGCCCTGAATTATGT
>CAYOLE010000003.1:3695-37667 GCA_964404705.1 uncultured Rhodohalobacter sp.
ACATGGTATGTCTGTCTCACTCTAAACTGCGCACTACATCGCAATTAACCATGAGATAAATCCTTTATTATCAGTTGAAAAGACATGCCATGCATCAGTACTCAAAGCATGTAATCCAACCACTATGGCAGGAATCTACATCCATATTCCGTTTTGTAAACAAGCGTGCAGTTACTGCAATTTCTATTTCCTTACCCGTGACGAACTTCGTCAGCCATTTGTGGATGCACTCACCGATGAAATCCGCTCGTATAAAAATAAGCCCTTCGCTCAGCAAACGATCAAGAGCATCTATTTTGGCGGCGGAACACCATCACTCCTGACTGCCGGCCAGCTTCAATCGATTCATTCAGCTCTCGAAGGTGTCTTTAAAATTGAGTCTGATGAGACTACGATTGAAATGAATCCGGATGATGTTTCGGAGGAGTATCTGCATCAGCTGAAAGATCTTGGCTTTAGCCGTGTGAGCATGGGGGTGCAGTCATTTGATCCGGCACTGCTTACCTTCATGAACCGTGCCCACACCCCGGATGAAGCAAACCGCGCACTCGGTTTGATTCAGAAAACAGGCTTTCCATCCTTTACTGCCGACCTGATTTATGGAAACCCGGAACAGGAGTTAAAAACTCTGGAAAAAGATATTGATCAGCTGTTACAATATAATCCACCTCACGTTTCCGCATACTCTCTTACTATCGAGCCAGGAACAAGGCTTGGTAAACAGGTTAGGCTTGGCCGCATAGATCCTGTGGATGATGAAATAGTCGAATCGCACTTCGATCTTGTAGAAAAGAAGCTTCATCATGCGGGGATAAAACGCTATGAGGTCAGTAATTTTGCCAAGCCGGGACAGGAAGCTGTTCACAACAGCAATTACTGGAAACATGTAAATTATCTGGGTCTCGGGCCTTCAGCCCATTCTCTTTTCTGGAATGAAAAGGGCGCACGGCGATGGCGAAATAAACCTGATCTCAAATTGTATCTTGACAGAGATTGGCCCAGTGTAAAAGATGAAGTTGAAGATCTATCGCTGGAAGTACTTGCAGAAGAAAGATTAATGCTTGGTCTCAGGACTGTATCAGGTGTGACCGTAAGCAATTTGAAGGAAAAATATGGATATGAATTTAACACACACCAATGGGAATGGCTCAGGTTGCAGGAAAACAGAGAATGTGTTTCCATTTCGGGCAACGATGATATAATACAGCTGACAAAGCAAGGGTTGAAAATTGCAGATTATATTGTACTGGAACTCATTTCAAAAAGCAGCTAAATATCAGGATAGCTTCTATTTAATCAGCATCATCTTATTTGTTGTTACGGTTTGATCGGTTATGATCCTGTAAAAGTATACTCCTGACGAAAGTCCCGAACCGTCAAATTCCACAAAATGGAATCCTTTGTTCAGAGTCTCATCAAGAAGGGTGGTGATTTTTCGGCCGATACTGTCATGCACATCTATACGAATGTTTTTCCGGTTATTTAGCGAAAATTCGATTCTGCTGGCTTCCATAAACGGATTTGGATAGTTCTGCGCAAGTATATCTTCATCGGGTACGATGGAATCAAGTATAAGTGTAAAATCGGCTGCCTGACCGCGATTGGTATTCACCACTGCGATATAAAGATCAGTCAGCTCATTCCAGCTCCATGGTGTTTGAATTTGTTGATTGGTAGCTGCTTCATTAACAGAATACAGTTTCCGGGCTGATCCATTATGAAATAAACCAATCACTCCAATTCCAACGCCCGGCACTGAGGATTGCAGACGAATATTCGGCTGACCAATAGCAGAATTGAAAGCTGATGCCCGCAGATAGTGTGCGCCGAGAGAAGGTAATCCTGTATCTGACAGACTATCAGGTGCAGAAAATAGTTCATCCTTGATAAATGCGTTTGGGTAAAATTCACGTTCACGAAAGCCAAAGCTTGTTTGTGAGAATTTGTCACCTGAAGATAAATGCCACAGATGATTTCTGATATGATCCAGCTCAAAATTTTCGTTTCTGGCGCTGAGTTGATTCTCAATGGCATTCGTGAAAGAAATCAGTGGTTCGGCCCGGACATCCTTCCAAACATCAACCCAGAAATCTATGCCATATACCTCCGAGAAGTACAGCATCCAGGTAATATGCCAGTAAGCACCGGGTATCGGGTTTTGCGGAGTTCCAAAAATGGATGATAATTGGGGCTCATCAGAATTGATGTTTCTCTTGATGTAGTTGTAATAGTCATTCACATCATCGAATACAATTTCTTCCATCATAGTAGCATCCATCTCTATCCAGTCAAAATTACCTGCGCTGCCGCGCCAGCGGTTGTTGGCGTATTGTATGGCGTGTTTTATTTCATGAGCGAGAGTTGCATAAATTGCACCGATCTGGTTGCCCTCCGGATGAGTATTGGGAGGAAAGTTATTAAAATTTGAGTGAATAGTTATAAAGCTGGTGGAACCGGAAGATGTGGTGGTGCCATAAAATCCGAAATTACGAAAATCAATATTGTATGGCTCGTTGAGAATGAAATCGGTAAATCCCAGTTTTTCAACCTGGTATTGATAGGAAGAATCAGCGGCAAAAGCGGCGTGATAAATATAGTCGGGAATTCCTGCTTTTATAGCTTCGGAAAGGGTTTGTTCAGCCGGAATCGAGTCAGTGCCGGTGGTGTCATAATGAAAAATGAAAGCTCCGGACGGTGAGGTGTAGCTGAACTCCGTATCGGACGCAGAATTCTGAACCATCTTTTCAATTTCTGAAACAGTTGATGCGGACAGTTGATCCTTCAGTTGTAAATAGTGCTGCGTAATGGGCACCATGCATTTAATAGTGCGTGAATCAGCCTGAACACGAAATTCACTCCTCAAACTTTCGGGTTTGTATGCGGCGTAAAATTTCTGAAGTATCGACTCATCCAGCGTGAGAGAACCGGCTTGCTTTGCCTCTTCAATGGCATGCAGTACTGGGTGTTCATGAAGATGAGTGTTTTGCTGCCCCATAGTTTCCACAGGCAGAATCAAGCCACAAATAAACAAGAACCAAGTTAATAATAGAAGTAGCCGCAACAAGTGTTTATTTTTTTTGATACTAAAATGACTCAAAAGATCGTAATTTAACCCGTCAGCAAAAAATAACGGTTCAATAAAATTAATCGTCTGTTTACAATGGGATTTGAAGTTTTACTGTATTATAATTTTCACGCAATTGAGAATCCGGATCGATTTTGCAAAGAGCATAGGCAGTTTTTAAGAGAGCTTGGCGTAAAGGGTCGCGTTTATATCGGGACTGAAGGGCTGAATGGCACGGTGGCCGGTACTCCTGATCAGATGCAGGCATACCGGGAGTTTGTATGGTCTCTCGATGGATTTGAAGAAACAGAGTTCAAAACAGAGGAATCAGATGTAATTCCGTTTCCGCGACTTACCTGTAAAGTTCGGGATGAGATTGTCTCGATTCATGTGAATGGCCTAAATCCAAAAGATGGAGGAAAGCATCTGTCGCCAGCCGAGTGGCGTGAGACGATGGAATCTGAAGAGGATTATGTGATGATTGATGTACGCAACGATTACGAAAGCGAGGTCGGCCATTTTGAAGGCGCGTTGACGCCGGATGTGGAGAATTTTTATGATTTTCCCAGATGGCTGGAAGAAGCGGAAATCCCAAAAAATAAAAAGGTGCTGATGTACTGCACGGGTGGCATTCGCTGTGAAAAATTCTCAGTCCTGATGAAGAAAAAAGGCTGGGATGATGTGAATCAGCTTCATGGCGGCATTTTGAATTATGCCAGGGAGGAAGATGGAAAACATTTTAAGGGAAAATGTTTTGTGTTCGACGATCGCCTGGTGGTGCCTGTTAATAAAGGAGATCTGCAGCCAATAGCCCGGTGCGAAATTACCGGTCAACCGGCCGACAGTTTCATCAATTGCGCCAATATGGAGTGTAACAAGCTATTTGTTTGCTCCGAAGAGGGTGCGGAAATCTATAAGGGGTGCTGCAGCGAAGATTGCATGAACAGCGAATACCGCCGCCCCTTTGATGCTGATAACGCTTTCCGCCCTTTCCGTAAATGGTACAATTACTTTGATGAGGATTTTAAAGAACGGAAACTGGAAAAGAGCAGGTAACCCCTCCCTCTTTCACTTATGATTTTGTTAGTTGAAAGTGAGATTTTCTGTGGAAACCAGGAGAGTATATTTATTTTGCTGTACAGCACCATCAGCCGCCATTTTGGCGTATTTTTCGCCCTGGCAATCGTAATTTATATTGATATCACCACCAAGGTCGATGTCAATTTTGTCCCCTTCATGATCATCTGTTTCGCCAACTAACACAGATCCATTAATGGTGGGAGTTCCACGACCATCAAAAGCATAAGCATTTTCAAAAATAACCAACCCATTGAATTCAAAATTTCCCGCAACGCTTAATTCGGGATCGTCCATTTCCATGGTGGCATCGGCCCTAATCACCATAATTCCAAACCCTTCACTTTGCTTTCCGGTAAGCTTTACATTTCCTTCTATAAAGAATACACCTGGATTATCTGCCGTGCCCAATGCTGAACTGTATTCCGAATTAACGGTGACGGCATTGCCAGAATGATAGAGTCGTTCAATAAGTTCATCTGTGGGTTCATAGTTTAGCTCAGTATCAACGGTGATCTTGTCCGGGTCAGTTGTTGCTTCTCCCTCCAGGTTAACATCGGCATCCACTAATTTGTCTTTGGTTTCTTGTGAGTTAACAACGACAGGTGGTTTTTCATCTCCAACTTCGCAACCACTGGATGCTGGTGGTATGCCACTGATATTATGTGCTTCTCCATCCACATTAAATTCTCCAATATCTGTTGGCAGCTGCAGGGCACCATTAAAATCAGGTACCAGTTCATAAAATGGCCGTTTGCGGTAATGACTTTTTACTTCAACAATTTTATTCCCAAAGTCTTCACCGAGTTGCGCTTTGGAATAAAACCATAGCAAATCATGTTCTCCGGTTTCCCAGAAGTCATTATCTTCAAAATCGGTATAAAGCCTTATTTCCAGGCCTTGAATCGTTGGATTCCAATAATTCTCTTCACTGTTATATATATTAGGCCAGTCATCATCTTCATTTATATGCTGGGTTGCCATTTGTATAGCAGTGTGTGCTGCATTTTTAGCCATCGTATATTCAGCATAGTTTACCGTATTCTGAGTCAGCATTTTGCCTTGATTTGATGTGCTGATGGTCACTATTCCAAGTGAAACCAATACACCTGAACATATGATTAACATGGCTCTGCCCATAACAGTCTCCGTTTAGTTATTTTGTAATTGCAAATTAGTTGGAGTAAATCTTTTTTCCCACACCGATCGGACATATCGCCCTTCTGCCGTCGCCCGGTCATATATTTTTTCGGCACTTTGTACTTCAAGAGAAACTTTTAATTGTCTTACACTTGGTACGTTCGATCCGCAGCCAAGCCCGGTAGCATTACTATTTGAACCAACATTTTCGTAATACTGGATATTAAACTGAGTTACTCCAACATTCATACTTGTCTCTTCAGTACCCAACTCACTTCCGTCAGTATCAAATGTTGTAACAGTTCTTTTTAATGACCTGTGATCCGGGTTGCTGGGTGAAATTTCATCATCAACTATCAATCTCCATTCAATCCGTTCTGGAACTCGATCCTGATTACTACATTCACTATCAGTTTCACACAAATTCCTATAAAATCTAATTCGGTTAGATTGTGCGCAATCCAAAACCCTGGCCTCTTCTGTGTCGGGGTCTCGAGTTACATCATTTACATCAAATCCCATATTGGCTAAATCATCATTCAATATATCGGTGATATCACTCACATATTGTCTGTTCAATTGGGTAATAGTTAATTCTGCGCTACTATTTTGAACACGTATATTCATCATAACAATACCTAATAAGATAACTCCGGCGATTATATAACTTGTAACAATTCCCAGGTTCATAGATTTAACTCTTTGTTTTGCCTACTCAGCGTAGTAATTTCTGATAAACTCTAATTTATATATTTTTGGCTCATTGCCACCTCGCAAGAATTCACTTGTAACTGTAACATCAATTTTTTTGAAGGTGGTTTGTGTTTCAACTTTTTCAAAATTGGTATCATCGACATAATAGACTTCTACATCGATGTTGAAATCTCCATGTGGCGTAGTTATGATCTCACTCCAGTTATTATAGTCTTCAAAGGCTACGAATTCTGAACGTTCTCTGGTTTCCTGATCTTCGGCGGTGGGAAATTCACTTGTAGAGGTGAATCCTCCAGGAATAATTGAAGGAGGCATGTTTCCCTGGGTTTCTTCATCAAATGCTTTTGATCTGGCTTCTTCAATAAGCTCTTGGCCTAATGATATAACTTCTTGTTCCAGCTCTCCATCAATCTGCAACGTTGAATTTCGCTGAATCAAGGAGTTTGAGCTTATCAATATCATCGAAAAGATGATCATTGCTGCCATGGTTTGTATGACTTCGGTGTAGCCTATCATTTAATAAAAGTGAGAGGTTCTAAATTTAATATCCTGTAATTGATGAATTTGCAGCATGTCATGATGAAAGTGATTGTTTTAAATTATCGTATACAACAAGAGAATCTAAAGAAAGGATTGTTACAATAATTTTATCTAATGAATTCAGGGCAAAGCCACCTAAAGTCTTCATCATACTCTGAAACGTCTTTTAATCGCTAACACTTTAAAATTAATAGTATAGAAAACTACAGCAGTTTTAGAGAAATCATTACATCTCACCATCTCTCAATGTGTGGTTATTGGGTAAAACAAAATTAGATGTTATCAGTATTTTTGATCAGAACTGAGTTTTCAGATACTGATACAAATCCACCAAAAACGGATAAAATTACTCTGGAGAATTTTGTAAATGTTTGTGGCTTTTAATATAACAGGTACAAATGTTGAGCCTTAGACAGAAATTTAGGAAAGAGATGAAGAGCTGAGACAGCTAATCACCATAATTTGTGCCTTCAGTTGTAACTATTTGTGTGTATTTGTTTTGTTTTACGGCATTTGCTGCGGCCATTTTCGCGTAATCAGCACCTTTGCAATCGTAGTTGATCTCGACGTTTCCTCTGATATCAATATCCGTCTGTATGGCGGAGCCCTCTGAATCATAATCCGGATTACCCACGAGTACAGATCCGTTTACGGTGGGTGTTCCTGCACCTGAAAATGCATTAGCATTTTCGAAAATAACTAAGCCGTTAAATGTAAAATTCCCTCCCATATGCAAGGTGCTTCCATCTTCCTCAATCATCACTTCCCCTGATGTTCGGATAACAAGGATGCCCCAGCCTTCTCTAACCGTACCGGTTATTCTGGCATCTGAATCTTCGACAAAAAATACTCCTGGACTGGTTGGAGACCCCATTGACTCATTATAATTGTCCTTTATATACGTTACACCATCGGTATTACTTAAACGGTCAATCAGTTCGTCAGTGGGCTCATAATTGAATTCATTATCCTCAACCAGCTTATCGTCAGTGTCAGATTTGAAGCTGTCAAGATTGGTATGATCCCCTTTATCACTAACTTTTAAGGGAGGAACATTCGTATTTTCATCTTCTCTGCAGGAACTTGCAGATGTGCCGTTTATATGTGCGTTGCCATTGGATGAGAACGTGTAAGAATCTGCAGGGGCTGCTATACCAAGTGCACCCTCAAAATCAGGCACCAATGCTGAAAAAGGCTGCATCAAATATTGGCTGATAACTTCGACGGTAAGATTTTCATGATCAGCTTTGGCAAAAATTCGTAACGGTTCTTCTTCAAAAAAAAGATCTTCCGAATTTTCAGTGTACTCCGTATAAACTGAGACGTTTCTATCATTGACTACAATTTGCCACGGATTTGATTTATTGTATAATTTTGGCCAGTAATTATCTTCTCCTTTATTCTCCTGATCTTTGTTTATTTCCTGCATTGCCATTTGAATGGCTGTATGCCCGGCATTTTTAGCCATTGTATAATCAGCATACGTAATATTTTTTTTTGTAAGCTCAATTCCATGTCTGGATGCTGCCATGCTCATGATGCCCAGAGAAATTAGAACACCTGAACAGATAATTAACATTGCTCGTCCCATAAAATGCCACCAAAGGTTTAATTATTCTAAATTTCCTGGCGAAAACCGTTTTTCCCATACTGAGCGAATATACCGTCCATCATTCGCTGATCGACCGGATATTCTTTCATTATTTTGCATTTCAAGCTCTATATAAATCTGTTTAACATCACTTAATGTTGAACCTGAACCGGGTGGCGATATATTATCGCCTTTGCTTTGTCCGTGCCGGTTATAATAGAACATATTGAATTTTGTTACCCCCGATTCAATCCGGGTAGTATCTGGTTCATATCCGTCTGCATTCACAATGCGTAACAAAGTTCCGTGATTTTCATTCTTGCTGTTTGAAGGCTGATCATCATATAAAAACTCCCAGGTAATTTCTGAAGGCTCAATTGCAGGATCATTATGAATATTTCTCAAAAAAGTGATTTTGTTCCGATTCGCATAAACAAGAATCGGATCTGTTTTTTCATCTACATTGTATCCCATATTGGGAAAATCATCATTCAATAGATCGGTAACATTGCGTACATGCTCTCGTGTAATTTGAGTCATCGTGAGTTCAGCGTTACTGGATGACATCCGTAAATTCATCATGGCAATAGAAATAAGAATTACCCCGGCAATGAGATAACTTGTTACGATGCCCAAATTCATAATTGAATGCCTCTATTAATCTGCATAATAGTTTCTGATATATTCTAGTGTGTATTCTTTGGAATCACCCTTCCCGTCCGTTAAATATTTACTTGCGACGGTTACCTCAATTTTTTTAAAAGTGGTTGGCGATGTAGTGTAGTTAAAGTTGTTTTCATCCACATACTCCACTACCACATTTACTTCAAACTCTCCGTGTTCAGTGGTAAAAATTTCATACCAGCCATTATAATCATCAAAGTCTGTAAACAGAGATCTGTCAGGGTTATCACTCCCATCATAATTGTCTTTATAATCCGGAGCTTTGTCTGGTCCAAGTTCGGATGCGGAAGTAAACCCATCCGGAATATTCGATGGTGGCAGAGAATTCTCTTCTTCCACTTCACGGTCAAAGCTCCGTATGCGCGACTCTTCTATAATTTCCTGTCCAAGGGATATGATCTCCTGTTCTATCTCACCTTCAATCTGCATTGTGGTATTTCGGTGCATAATATTATTGGCGTTTATCAGAATCATTGAGAAGATGATCATTGCCGCCATTGTTTGTATTACTTCAGTATATCCTATCATAGCAAGTGATGTATGTTGTTTAAACTCACATAATAATATTAAATAATTCTAATCTTTGTCATTAGAATTTTAATGGTTCTGATAGAAAAGTGGGTTTATAGGGCTAAAAGAGGGGAAATAATGTTACAAATTCTAATAAAAGTATGGTGAATTTCACCTTCCGGATGAGTCTATGGAGGGAATTTCTTCAATACAGCGCATGAAAAAAGTCGTGTTAACGCAGGATATAAAAAAACCCCGAATCGGAGACCGACTCGGGGTTAAGTGCAAGTAGTGAAGAACCAGTCTTCGTTTATTTGCGATTTATTTGTCCATCAGTTTTTTGAAGTCGTCCATAGTGGAGCGGACTGCAGTAACTGATGCATCTAAAAGATCTCGTTCTTGTTTGTTTAAGTCAACCTCAATTATCTCTTTTATACCGCCATGCCCCAGTTTAACAGGCAGACCGATAAACAGGTCATCTATACCATACTTCCCGCCGGGTTTAACGGCGCACGGAAATATCCGGTTTTGATCCAGCATAATTGCTTCAACCATCTGTGCAGCAGCGGCTCCGGGTGCATACCAGGCAGATGTACCCATCAGCCCTACAATTTCGCCGCCGCCTTTTTTAGTGCGGTTTACAATCTCATCAAGCTTAGCCGGGTCAATTAGCTGTGTGACCGGGATACCAGCTACGGTAGTGTAACGAGGAAGCGGAACCATGGTATCGCCATGACCGCCCATCAGCAGTGCCTGGATATCTTTTGGTGAGATATCAAGTTCATCGGCCAGGAAAGCACGATAGCGGGCAGTATCAAGAATTCCTGCCATTCCCATTACTTTATTGTCGTCCAGGCCGCTCGCTGTGTGAGCCACATATGTCATCACATCAAGTGGATTCGATACAACAATTATAATAGTGTCCGGAGAATGTTTTACAAGTTCTTCTGTTACCGAATTAACAATTTTTGCATTGATTTCAAGCAAATCATCCCGGCTCATTCCCGGTCGGCGAGGCACACCTGCCGTAATTATACAGACATCTGACTTTGCAGTATCTTTGTAATCTACTGTGCCAATCAGCCTTGTATCAAACCCGTGAATAGGTGACGATTCCCACTGATCCAGGGCACGTCCTTTTGACGGATAAAAGGTTTTGTCATTCTCTTTCTTTTCTATGTCGACCATTACAACTTCTTTGGCAAAATCACGCTGTGCAACGCTGAGTGCCACTGTTGATCCAACATTTCCTCCTGCTCCAACTACAGTTACTTTCATGTTTATTTGATTTATTGATTTTTAATTGAATGATATTATTGATCGAAAAGATTAGTTATCCATACGCTTCCGGTTGTCGAGTCCCCACATTAATTTATTTCGTAATGTTTTAAAATAGTTTTGATTTTCAAGTATTACCAGCTTCACCGTTAACCTGCTTTTTTCAATGGTGGTCTTACTAAGAGAATGATCATACATTCGGCCATCACTTGAAAATAAAATATGATCCGGCTCTTCTTCAACCTCAATTACAAGTTTCTTATCGTTGGGGAGAACCATAGGACGTGTCGTAAGAGTGTGCGGATTGATGGGAGTAACAATCATTACAGGTGTACCAGGCATAACAATAGGCCCGCCAGCTGACAGGTTGTAGGCCGTTGAACCGGTTGGTGTAGAGATCAATAATCCATCTGCCCAAAAACGATTTAACAGGTGTCCATCATAATATGCCTGCAATGTTACCATTGATGAGGTATCTTTTTTGGTAAAGAGAAACTCATTCAAAGCGATGAGTGGTTCGCTATCTTTTGATGCCGCCTGTAACATAGCGCGCTCATCGATGTTATACCGGCCATTTTCTAAATCATTAAGTGCTGACTCTATTTGGCTGGGCTGTACATTTGCCATAAATCCAAGCTTGCCTGTATTGATGCCTAAGATAGGAGCATTTGAATGCTTTACATACTGTGCTGCGTGAAGCATGGTGCCATCTCCTCCAATTGCGATTATGAAATCTGATTCAGCAACACACTCTTTTTCAGTATCATAAATTTGACCATAATCGTTAAAGTTTACTTCTGAGGCTTTGTCTATAAATACTTTTGAAATCAATAAACTGTGTTTTCTCGATTCGCACCAGCTAATAACTCTCTTTAGAGGTTCATTGATCGAATATTTCTCAGGATTTGCAATAATCCCCAGCTTCATTGTCTGTCCCCGTTTATTTCCTCAACACGTATCTGTTCCACAAACAATTTCCACGGCACAGTATGGCTTTCAATCCCTTCTATGTTATTGTAATAGAGTCCGTATATGGGAGAGTTATACATAAACCAGGGTTCACGATCACGAGAAATTAGGGGGTTATGAAACGAATCAAAACTTCTGGAATAAACAGCAGTATGGGAAACAGGTATACTGATGTCAGAAAGGCTGAATTCAGAATCCGGTTCAAGATATTCATCCTGTAATCTGGTAAACAGGCTGCGTGCAAAAAGATCACTTGTATAAGTGACCAGGTAGTAAGAATCTGCTTCCCCGACTTCATCTGGGTTATCAGGTTCGGGATTTTGATATACTGTTATTTCGCCTGTTGCATTCACAGAATCAGGATCAAAATCTGCCAGACGATTTTTCAGCCAGGGAATATTTACCCGTTGTGTGTCATTAATAAAGAACTCTATCTGTCTTGAGCCGGATGATGTGGCCGAAAAATTATCACGATAGCCCTGTGATAGATCTCCGTCGGCAGTAAATGCAACTCGTTTTGTCTCTGGCCCGGCTTCGGGAATCCAGTCTACGTTTCCCCGTGCAAAATCCTGAAAGAGCTGACTTTCGCCGGAGTAGATCACAAAATCGATTCTGTTTAACCGGGGCTCCGTCAGACGATCGCCAACTCTGTCTGAATTGGCTTTCGAAAGCACAATTGTGCTATCCGTCCGGTTTTCAAATTGATAGGCACCTGTTCCGACAGGATCAGATTTAAGGGAGCTATCCTGGTCCCTAACTGCTTCACGCGGATAAATATAAAGGTAAGGAGATGCCAGCTTTCTCTGAAAATCGGGATCCGGCTCTATAAGCTGGAACCGGATGGTCTGGGAATCCTCTACAATAATTCCTGAGACGCCTTCGAGAGTTCGCCTGTCAGGATCATAAATATTTCGTTGTTCTTCAAAATAGTCTTCATATCCGGAAATGTTCATCAGAAGTTTTGATGCTGAAGGCGGAATATTTGCTCTCGCGGTACGCTCATACACCCATTTTATATCAGAAGCCTGAACGCGTCGCCCTACTCCGCTCATAAAAGCAGTGTTATCATGAAAAAACAGGTCGGTATTGATTGTAAATGTATAAGAAAGGCTGTCCTCAGAAACGGATACATCAGCTCCAATGGAATTGACAACTTCTCCATTTTTATCCAAAGTCAACAGACCATCATAAATCAGCGACATTACACGCATGGAACTCAAATTGTTGGCAAAAAGGGGATCCAGGTTATCAACAGGATCAATTAAACCAATCGAAATTTCCATAAATTGTTCTGCAGTATCTGCTTCTGCAGGGGTTCGTTCTGTAGTGGTTCGCGGAGAGTCTTCAACCGTTCGAACTTCCTCGCTGGTGCCACAGGAAGCTATCAGGAAAAGTATTAAAACCGATAAACAAAAGTAACAGGGTAAGCTATAGGATTGTGTCATCTATTATTTGGATCTTTTTAGGCCTTTCATACCTTTAACAGCTTTCTGGCTAAGTAAGTTTGTTTCATAGCTCTGAACGCGCCCGTTTTTCTTTTGGTGCTCCTTGACCGCAATTTGGATAAGCTCGTTCAGCAGTTCTCTAAAACTAATACCGCTTTCTTTCCAGAGATAGAAAGAAAATGATCCGGGTATAGTGTTAATTTCGTTGAAGAAAAATTCATGTGTATCGCGGTTGACTAAAAAATCGAGCCTGGCCAGACCACTTGCATTCAGAGTTTTAAACACATGAATGGCCGTATCCCGTATCGATTCCGATAGTTTCTCATCAATATCTGCGGGAATTACTCTGTCTGCTGATGCCATCCCTTTGGCAGCGTCATCATTCTGGTACTTATCTACAAATGACAGGAATTCTTCGCGGCCCATGGGCCGCTCGCACACACTTGCACGGCAATCACTGGTTGTACCCATTACCGAGCAGTTGATTTCCATCAGCGGTGAGATCGCTTTTTCGACCAACAAGTGATTATCATAGCGAAAGGCCGTTTCCACAGCAGTGATGGTTTGCTCATCATTTTTTACAATTTCGACCCCGATGCTGCTGCCAAGATGTACCGGCTTTACAATCGAAGCCGGGCCCAGTTGAGTGATCTTTTTAAGTATTTTATCTCTTTCCTGAACCCACAAATCTTCTGTAAAATCGATTCCGTTTACAACAGGAATTCCTTCAGCATTGCAGAGCTTTTTGGCTGTCACTTTATCCATTCCAATAGACGATGCCATTACCCCGCTTCCGGTATACGGTATGTTGTAGGTTTCGCAAATTCCCTGAAATGAACCGTTTTCACCATACGATCCGTGAAATGAAGTTATAACCGCATATATGGGAAACTCCTCAGATCGGGAGAAAAAACCGGTGCCTAATGTCTTAAGAATAGGAGCTCCGTTTGTTTGATGCGCTAATGCACAGGGAATGGCTTCAGTGATTAGCGAATTTAAATTCTGGTAGTTTTCAAGGGTCCGGAGATTGTCACCTGTATACCAGGCACCGGATTTTGAAATGTAAAGAGGAATTGTATGATATGATGAATCTTCAAGTGATGATAATGCCTGCATTCCGGTTAAAACAGATACTTCATGCTCAGGAGAAACCCCACCAAAGGCAACAATTACAGATTGTTTGCTCATGTATCGCTTGGTTTTAAATTGGCTTTAATAATACAAAGATCGGCCCATAATAGATAGTGCGGCGGGATAAAGTCAGTTCGCGGGTCGGCGACGCCGCGCTACGCCCCCGTAGCTCAGGTCGCCTGACCTGAGGGGCTCGTGATTCGGTTGAGAAGTGAATTGTAATACCACCGGAAAGATAAAATCGAAGCGGGATGGAATTCATTCCGCGGGTCAGCGACGCCGCGCTACTCCCCCGTAGCTCAGGTCGCCTGACCTGAGGGGCTCGTGATTCGGTTGAGAAGTGAATTGTAATACCACCGGCATGATAAAATTGAAGCGGGATGAAATTCATTTCGCGGGTCAGCGACGCCGCGCTACGTTTCATCGCGGGTCAGCGGCGCCGTGTTACGTTATTTTGACAAATAAAGATTCTTGAACTCATACGGTTTTTTGAATCGCTCATCATCGAAATCTTTCATGAAGTAGATGCTTTCTCCGGTGGATTTCATCTCCGGACCGAGCTCTTTTTTCACTTCCGGAAATTTATCAAACGGAAATACCGGCTCTTTGATGGCCCAATGTTCAAGCTTCGATTCCAGATCAAATTCACTTAGCTTTGCTCCAAGCATCACTTTAACTCCTATTTTAGCCTCGGCTCGCTGTGTAGCTTTTGCAAGAAAAGGAATGGTTCGGGTGGACCGGGGATTCGCCTCCAGCACGTAAACTTTCTCATCCTGAACGGCATACTGTACATTCAGAAAACCAATAATGCCCATCTCTTTTGCAATGTTGTACTGGTGTTTTTCAATGGTACTGATTACCTCATCACTGAGCGAGTATGGCGGAAGTACCGCAGTTGAATCACCCGAATGAACACCTGCAGGCTCGATATGCTGCATGATGCCACCTATGTGCAGTTGTTCGCCATCAAAAACTGAGTCCACATCAACTTCAATCGCTTTATCAAGAAACTTGTCGATCAGGAAATCATTTTCAGGATGGGTTTTCAGAATATTTACTACATATTTTCCAAGTTCCTCCTTTTTTACGGCAATTCGCATTCCCTGTCCGCCAAGAACATAGCTGGGGCGGATCAAAACCGGGTAGCCGATTCGGCCTGCTATGTCTAATGCATCCTCAGCATTACGTGCTGTACCGTAAGCGGGAAACGGAATATCGAGACGTTTCAGAAGTTGAGAAAACTCCCCGCGGTCTTCTGCAAAATCGATCATTTCAAATTTGGTGCCGTAAATATGGATTCCTTCCTTCACAAACCGTTTTCCAAGTTTAAGAGCGGTCTGGCCGCCAACCTGCAGGATAACACCTTCCGGCTTTTCATGCTCAAAGATATCTAAAACGCGTTCCCAGAATACCGGTTCAAAGTAGAGTTTATCAGCAATATCAAAATCAGTGGATACAGTTTCGGGATTACAGTTTACCATAATGGTCTCGTACCCCATCTCCTGTGCGGCCAAAACAGCGTGCACACACGAATAATCGAATTCGATTCCCTGTCCGATCCGGTTGGGGCCACTGCCGAGAATCATCACTTTTTTGCGGTCTGATACTTCGCTTTCGTTTTCAAACTCATAGCTTGAGTAGTAGTATGGAGTTTTTGCAGGAAACTCAGCGGCACAGGTGTCTACGAGTTTAAAGGAAGGTTTTAAGTTGAAATTATGCCGTTTATTACGGACATCCTGTTCGGAAACTTTCTCGCCGCTCTTGCTCAGCAGCCAAGCGATCTGTACATCAGAAAAGCCCGCCTGTTTCAGTTCAAAAAGATCTTCCCTGGAAAGTGTGTTGAGTGATTGCCCCTCGGTCTTGTTTTCGAGCGTAACCATATAACGGATTTGCTGCAGAAACCAGGGATCAACTTTGGTAATGTCTGCGATTTCTTCAACCGACGCTCCCATTTTGAATGCATTCCGGATCTGCAGGGTGCGGTCCCAATAGGGTTTCAGTAACCGCTGCCGGATTTCTTTTCGATCAGGATCGGAATAACCGTCGGCTCCAAGTCCGGAGCGCCCGATTTCGAGCGACTGCCAGGCTTTGTTGAGTGCTTCCGGGAAATTACGGCCAATCGACATCACCTCACCCACCGCTTTCATCTGGGTGGTGAGTTCTTCATCCACACCGGAGAATTTATCAAAATTGAACCGGGGTATTTTTACCACTACGTAATCGATCGATGGCTCAAAACAAGCGGATGATACTTCGGTGATGGGATTTGGAAGTTCATCAAGTGAATAACCTACAGCCAGTTTTGTTGCGATCTTGGCGATCGGGTAACCGGTGGCTTTCGACGCCAGTGCTGATGACCGGCTCACGCGCGGATTGATTTCTATGGCCACAAGTCGGTCGCTGCCGGGTTCCATTGCAAACTGAACGTTACAGCCGCCGGCAAAATCACCAATAGAGCGCATCATTTTAATCGCTGCATCCCGGAGTTTCTGGTACTGTTTATCTGTGAGTGTTTGTGTCGGGGCCACAGTAACGGAATCACCAGTATGAACACCCATCGGATCCACATTTTCAATAGAGCAGATAATGACGACGTTGTCATTTTTATCGCGCAACAGTTCAAGTTCGTACTCTTTCCAACCAAAGATACTCTCTTCAATGAGTACCTGGTGAACCGGGCTCAGCTCAAGGCCGCGCAATATTTTTCTTTCGAACTGGTCTTCGCTCCATACAATTCCTCCGCCTGTACCGCCTAAAGTAAATGAGGGGCGAATCACGATAGGCAACCCGCCAAGCTCTTCAACTATTTCCTTTGCATCGAGTAGGGAACTGGCCATTCGGCTCTTACACTGATCGATCCCAATCCTGTCCATCAGATCTTTAAACTGCTGGCGGTCTTCGGTGATTTCAACGGCATCTATATTTACGCCTATAATTTTAATTCCGTTTTCCGTCCAAAAATTTTCCCCCTGGAGATCTCTTGTCAGGTTGAGAGCGGTCTGGCCACCCATCGTGGGGAGCACGGCGTCGGGCTTCTCTATCTCCACAATCTCCCTGATTGATTCGGGAGTGAGCGGTTTCAGATAGATAGCATCAGCCATCATTGGATCGGTCATGATGGTTGCCGGATTTGAGTTGATCAGAACCACCTCGTAGCCCTCTTCTTTTAGCGAACGGCAAGCCTGGGTTCCGGAGTAATCAAATTCGCAGGCCTGGCCAATTACGATTGGACCCGACCCGATAATTAAAATTTTACTGATATCTTCTCGACGTGGCATGTATGATTGTTGTTTTTTGGTTAAAATCTCCCCTTGAGGGGAGTACCACGCGGGTATTTCGCGTGGGGTGGGGTGTTAAATATTTGACTTAATGCTAAGTTGGAGTATACACCCCTCGTCTTCGCTCCGCTCAGCCGCTCCCCTTATGGGGAGATTTTTATCCTGTTCCTGTTCCTTTACTTTCTGCTCCTTCCTTCACCATCTCCATAAACTGGTCGAACAGGTAATGAGAATCATGCGGACCTGGCGAAGCTTCAGGATGGTATTGCACAGACATTCCCGGAAACGTTTTAAATCTCAGTCCTTCAATGGTTTGATCATTCAGATTAATGTGGGTAATATCAGCGATCGATCTGTCCATATTCTTTTCATCCACAGCAAAGCCATGGTTTTGAGTGGTAATTTCCACAAGCCCGGTTTCTGTATTCTTTACGGGCTGATTGGCGCCGCGGTGTCCTACATACATTTTCTTTACTGCAATTCCTTCTGACATAGCCATCAGCTGATGTCCAAGGCAAATACCAAAGAGCGGTTTTCCGGTTAACTTTGCGTGTTCAATAATCGGCAGGGCATAGTGTGATGATGCATTGGGATCCCCCGGCCCATTACTGAAAAAATATCCGTCGGCATTCCAGGATTTTACATCATCCAGATCTGCCTCAGCGGGAAAAATCCGCAGTGTGCAGCCTTGTTTTACAAAATTGTCGATAATACTTTTTTTAATTCCATAATCAAAAGCAGCAAGTTTGTACGACCCTTCGGATGAAATGGTTTGAGCTTCTTTGCGTGTCACCTTAGTAGCCAGTTCGAGACCCTCCATAGAATCCCATTGCCGGGCTTTATTCACAAGTTCCTCTTCATCTGTAATCTCAGAACTTATCACAGCATTCATCACACCTTCAGTTCGTATATGCCGGACCAGTTTTCGGGTATCCACCCCTGTAATACCAACCAGCTTATTTCTGAGGAGGTATTCCTGCAGGCTGTTGTCTGCAATAGGGTTGCTGTAATCATCAGAAAAAGAGCGAACTATCAGGCCGGCAATCATTACATGCCGGGCTTCATCATCGCGGCTCATCGTTCCGTAATTGCCGATATGCGGATAGGTCATCATCATCAGCTGGCCAAAGTAACTCGGATCTGTAAAGATCTCCTGGTAGCCGGTCATACTTGTGTTAAAGCAAAGCTCACCACCTGTGGTGCCGATCATACCGATCGCTTTGCCATGTGCAACAGTGCCATCAGATAGTGCGAGAATGCAGGGTTTTTTAGATTCAGGACTCATAGGGTTCATTGTGTAATGTTAGAATACAAGAGAGGAAGGCCAAAAAAAATCCGACAACGGAAACCGTGTCGGATCTGGCAGATAATTTCTGATATGTAAAAACGTCTGTGTGGTGATTCAACCGTATGTCGTTTTTAAGATTTCAGAAAAATACGGACTGATCGATTGATATAAAAGACAAAATTTAAAAAGATTTTTGTATTTGAGAATAAAATCTGAAAAGGCTGATATATTTCACTTCTGTGGAGAGTTCTGTTGCAACAAAAGATATTATTTTCAATATGATAAAGATGTGATGAACTCTAAAGATCAGGAATGGATTACTATAGTGATGAAAAAATATACGAATCAAACAGGAAGTAAAAGTATGGCTATTAAAACAGAACCAACACCTCAAAACGGTTTACCATCCACTACATTGACTGACCGCGATCTGCTACGTAGGCGATTTCGTGATGTACGTTCTTTTACAATGGAATTAACTGAACCATTGGAAACCGAAGATTTTGTTATTCAAATTGTGGAACATGCCAGTCCTGCCAAGTGGCATCTTGCCCACTCCAGTTGGTTTTTCGAAGCTTTTTTCCTGGAAAAGGCGATACAGGATTATCAAACAAAACACCCTCAGTATAGTTATCTGTTCAATTCATATTATTTGCAAACCAGTGAGCCGCATTGCAGAAATAAAAGGGGGAATCTTTCGCGTCCTACGGTGAATGAGGTATTGGAATATCGACGGCATGTAAATGAACATGTTATCAATTTTCTGGAAAATTGCAGTGATGATGAATTCGACCAGTGGAAAGATGTGCTTGTAATTGGACTGAATCACGAGCAGCAGCATCAGGAGCTTTTGCTTACCGACTTAAAAGTCATGTTTTCCAAAAATCCTCTGTATCCTGTTTATACCGACAGAAGCAGACCCGAATCGTTATCTCAGCCTGATTTAAACTGGCAGCAGTATGATGAAGGACTTTACGAGATTGGACATGAGGGCGGCTCGTTCGGATATGATAATGAATTTCCGCGCCACAAAACCTACATCCATGATTTTGAGCTGGCCGACCGTTTGATTACCAATGGAGAGTATTTGGAATTTATAGATTCAGGCGGTTATGAAGATCCAAAATTCTGGCTCGATGAAGGTTACGCGCAGGTTGTAGAAAACGAACGGGTTTGCCCGCTGTATTGGCAAATAAAAGACGGCGCCTGGCATCAGTTTACACTCAATGGCCTGGAACCTCTGGATTTGAATGAGCCTGTTGCGCACGTTAATTATTTTGAAGCTGACGCCTACGCGCGATGGGCCGGTTGCAGACTGCCATCAGAATTTGAATGGGAGCTGGCCGCGAACCCTCTTGAAATCGGGGGAAGTTTCGTTGATTCCAGGAATTTTCATCCCACAGGCGCAGATCCATCTCAAAAGGGACTAAAGCAAATGTTTGGCGAAGCTTGGCAATGGACACGCAGTTCCTATGCTGCCTATCCAGGGTATGAGACATTTCCAGGGGCACTGGGTGAGTATAATGGAAAATTTATGTGCAACCAATACGTACTTCGCGGTGGATCGTGTGCAACTTCGAAAAATCACTACAGAAAAACGTATCGAAATTTTTTCCATGCAAAATTCAGCTGGCAGTTTACCGGCATTCGGTTGGCAAGATAGATCATTAAAAAGAAAAAGATTGAGGCATGAAAAAAGATCAAACCACAATAGTTGAGAGCGATCTGTATCGGGATACGATAGAGGGTCTTTCGAAAAAGCAAAAACAGCTGCCGAGTAAATATTTTTATGATAAACGTGGATCGGGTCTGTTCGAACAGATTTGCGAGCTTGATGAATACTATCCCACAGATTGTGAAATGGAAATTATGCGGAAGTTTATCGATGAAATTTCAGGATACCTGGGGCGGAATATTCAGCTTGTGGAACTTGGAAGCGGCAGCAGTATAAAAACCCGCTTATTGCTTGAACATTGCAGGGATGTAATGATGTACGTTCCGGTGGATATATCGGGATCTTTCCTTGAAGGAGTGGCAGACCAGCTAAGAGATGAGTATTCCGGGATTGAGATTCATCCTGTCGCCGCTGATTACACTGCTCCATTTAAAATTCCCGAAGTAATAGGTACTGGTAAACGGGTGATTTATTTCCCTGGCTCTACCATCGGAAATTTTACGATTAATAAAGCAAAGTCTTTTCTTAATTCGATTGCCGGCAATCTTACCGCGGGCGACGGGCTGCTAATTGGTGTAGACTTAAAGAAGGATGTAAATGTGCTGGAAGCGGCTTACAACGATAGTAAAGGGATAACGGCCGCATTTAATAAGAATATTCTTTTCAGACTGAACCGCGAACTAAATACTGATTTTGATTTGAATCAATTCCAACACCGTGCCTTTTATAACCATAAAAAGGGCCGGATCGAGATGCATCTGGAAAGTCTCCGGAACCAAAGAGTACAGATTAATGGACAACAGGCTCTATTTAAAAAGGGGGAGACCATTCACACAGAAAATTCTCATAAATACACCATACAGGAATTTGAAAAACTGACCTGCAAAAATTTTTCTCGTATAAAGACCTGGTCAGATAGCAGAGATTATTTTAGTGTTCATTATTTTGAGAGGAAATAAGCGGGTTTTGGTACAGCTATCTATAGTAAAAGCAAACGGCCAAATACCTCGCCAAATGCAATTGATACCTCACGCCGCCCGAAGAGGAGGGATCTGTAAAAGCAAAGACTTCTCTTTACAACCATCCATAATCTGCTGTGATAAATGCATCAGTTCTTCAGTATTTGATTGTTGAGGTGATCTTTTGAGCGTACAGTTATGGAACAATGCTTTTATTTGTGAAAAATCGAAGGGATTTTCACTGATCCACTTTTCTTGAATATTGTTCAAGGTGTGTTCCATCGTCTCTTGATGGATTTAATTTTGATGTAACGGTTTCTTTTTTATCTCAAATAAATATATAAAAATGAAGCAGGGGTAAATATTCGCCAGATAAAAAAGGTCAAAAGATATGAACGCAGAAGCGTTTATATGTATTGATATTAATAAATTACAAACATTAATAAATCTGATAGAATTATGCCTACAAGAACTGCTGAAGCTGTATGGAAGGGAGACCTGAAGAATGGAAAAGGACATTTAAAAGTTGAAAGCGGAGCGTTCGAAAGTGATTATGATGCCGCTTCCAGATTTGAAACCGGAGATAAAACAAACCCTGAAGAGCTGATCGGGGCGGCCCATTCGGGATGTTTTTCAATGGCTTTGTCAGACCAGCTTGCACAGGCCGGACATGAACCCGAATCGGTAGAAACAACAGCCGAGGTTGTGCTTGAAATGAAGGATGAAGGCCCGAGGGTCACAACCATCCGGTTAAAATCAAAAGCACATGTTCCCGGAATAGAAAAAGATAAATTTATGGAGATCGCCAACGGTGCCAAAGAAGGTTGCCCGATATCGAAATTGCTGAGTCCGGGTGCAAATATCACGCTGGATATTGATCTGAAAAACTGATCTGAAAAAATATTTACCGATATCTGTCAGGTTTCCCGCTAAGCGATCCCGAAGGGCAAACCTGACAGGCCTTTATCAGTTTTACTCTTCGTAAAACCAATAGATGTAATTGCAGTTATCACAAACATAGTTTTTTGCGGTTTTGTTGAGCCAATCGAACCCAAAAAATGTGACTCCTGGTGTATTGAGCAGTGTGCGTCTTGTCCAGAATTCAGATCCATTACAAACAGGGCAGGTCAATTGATTTCCTTTAATCCGAACTTCCCGTGCTTCTTTCTCTTTCATGGGTGCAGAGTTTGTTTTGATTTGAATAAACTAATGATGTGTCAATGATGAAATAGCGGGTTTGAGTCATCGGATGAGTCACTTCTAAGTCATCACAATTTTATAAAAATCTCATTTTTGCGAAAAAACTCATCCGATGACTATTCCCTGCAACCAAACTTTTACAGTTGACATAGCACTAATGTGATATTTGTATTTTATACTATTTTGGAGTAGGTGTTATTCGGGGTTTTATTTTGCAGATATTCATCAAACACCATCGCTATATTTCGCAGGAAAAATCTTCCGCGATCTGTAATTGCAAGATGATTATTAAGTAGAAAGAGCAGGCCATCAGCTTCCATCGAATGTAATTTTTCAGGTACCTTTGAAAACATCTTTGTAAAGTTTACACCAGTATCTGCTGAGAATTCATCAAAATTAATAATAGTCTGGCACATGATCTGCATAATCACTTTACGTCTGATTTTATCTTCCTCTGTAAGCGTCAGAACTTTTTTTACAGGAAGCTTGCCGGCGTCGAGCATAGAGTAATATCGTGCCAGGTCTTTTTCATTTTGATAATACAGATCATCACCCTGAGAGATTCCCGACATTCCGAGGGCAATCATTTCCAGTTCCGCATGGGTGCTGTAACCCTGGAAATTACGCTGAAGGGTGCCATTTTCCAGTGCAAGGCTCAGCTCATTTTCTTCCTTTGCAAAGTGATCCATCCCAATAAATTTGTAACCCAGTTCCGGTAACCGCTCAACGGCGGTGATCATCATGCTCAGTTTTTGCTGGGTTGATGGAAAATCATCCTCATTGAGTAGCTTTTGGGCCGGCATCATGGTAGGCAGATGTGCATAACTGTAAATCGCAAACCGGTCGGGGTCGAGACTTACAACATCATCGATGGTTTGATTAAATGTTGACAGGGATTGCTTTGGCAGACCATAAATTAAATCAAAATTGATATTTAAGATTCCATACTTCCTCAACAGACTCGTGATCTTCCGTGTTTGCTCAAATGGTTGAATTCGGTGAATTGCCTGTTGAACCTCCTTGTTAGTATCCTGCACGCCGAGCGACGCCCGGTTGCATCCTATCTTTCGTAATGTTTTAATGTGCTCTTCCCCGCACCGGCGCGGATCAATCTCCACACTGAATTCCACATCTTTATGTACGTTGAAATTGGTGTGAATCAGATGGCCCAGTCTGTGAAGCTGATCGGGGGTTAAAAAAGTTGGCGTTCCACCTCCAAAATGGATCTGTTTTACAGGTGAATGTGGATGAATTGTCTGCTGCACCAGGGCTATTTCCTTTTCGAGATAATCCAGATAAACATCCCCGCGATCCTGATCACGGGTGATGATCTTAGTGCAGCCGCAATACCAGCAAAGAGAAAAACAGAAAGGAATGTGAAAGTACAGTGAAAGCGGGGTGATTTTCTGTGACCGTTTTTCCAATGACTGCTCCAAAATAACTTCATCGAATATCTCCGTAAACTGCACAGCCGTGGGGTAGGAAGTGTAACGCGGTCCGGAGACATTGTATTTTTTTACGAGATCCAGCAGGTCGCTTTTATTTGATATCATGGATCAGCCGTTTAACAGTTTTTCAAATCCACCTTCATTTGTGAGCCTGAGGTCTTCTTTTTTGCCTCTTTCCACCATCTGCTTCAGCGAAGAAGATTCCAGCATCTGCCGAATAGAGTCTCTCGTGGATGCCCATTTATCATGTAATGGACAGGGATTTTGATGACCGCAGCCCGGAAGACCCAGTGCGCATTGCGTCAGGAGATCAGGTCCGTCAATGGCCAGAACCACATCCATCAGTGAAATATCATCCGCTGATTTTTTGAGTTTAACACCGCCGTTGGGACCTTTATAGGAATCGAGCAAGCCTTCTGCGGTAAGTTCCTGAAGAATCTTGGTTAAAAAATGATGTGAAATTTCAAGAGTTTCGCTCATTTTCTTAATTGGAATAAACTGGTCATTATTTTTTGTGGCAAGATATATAGCAGCCCTCAGGCCATATACACATGATTTTGATAATAGCATAATACAGTTTCTAATTATTGAGAGTCTTTTGTCTTAAAATAGAAATAATTAATGAAGGATGCATAAGTTTTTTGGCAATTGAACTGATTACTTCAACTGACAGATTCAATGATTTCAAAAGTTGTGGAATATCTCCTGAAGTTCAAACCGTTTTTTCGATGGGGACAACTACGATTTTTTATTATATCGAATTCAGCTTACTATCTCTCAACACCCTGAGGGAACACATATTTATTTATAATGAAGAATTTGCAAATCAGGGCTTCAGATGTTTAATTGTTAAACTAAAAATTATAAAATGAATAAAGTTATTCGGTCTGCTTCTAAAATAGTAATTGTTATTAGTTGCATGTTGATCCTGGGCTGCCATGATGAACAGGTATCACTTTCAGACTACAATTCAGGGTCCGGCGCCGATTGGCTTGAGTATCAGGGAGGTCCGGAACGAAATCAGTATTCAGAATTAGATCAGATAAATCCAGAGAATGTCAATCAGCTTGAAGTAGCCTGGGAATACAATACCGGCGTGGAAGGCGAGATGCAGACCAATCCATTGATCGTAGATGGCATACTGTATGGAATGACTGCAAATTTACAGCCGTTTGCATTAAACGCAGCAACTGGTGAAGAAATCTGGGGGAGAACCGGAGACGAAGTTGGAAGCCTGAGTAACAGCAGGGGAGTCGTTTACTGGGAGAGCGGAGATGATAAACGTATTCTTCATACAAATGGTGAATGGTTGTACGCTGTGGATGCAAATACCGGAGAGTTGATTTCTTCTTTTGGGGAAAATGGCCGTACGAGCCTGAAGACAGGACTGGGAGAAACCGCCGCCGAAAAATATGTAGCTTCTACATCCCCGGGAACCGTGTTTGATGATATTATCGTGATGCCCATACGAGTGGAAGAAGGTCATGATGCTGCACTGGGACATATTCAGGCTTTTAACATCAGAACCGGTGAGCTGGAGTGGGTGTTTCGCACGATCCCTCAACCGGGAGACTATGGATACGATACCTGGGCTCCGGATAACTATAAAAACACAGATGTTGGCGGAGCCAATAACTGGACAGGAATGGCTGTTGATCGCGAACGGGGTATTGTGTACGTACCCACAGGATCTGCCGCATCTGATTTTTACGGGGCAAATCGGCCGGGCGAAAATCTTTTCTCCAATACACTGCTGGCACTTGACGCACGGACCGGGGAGCGAATATGGCATTACCAAATCGTTCAGCATGATATTTTGGACCGAGATCCTCCGGCTCCTCCTGTTCTCACTACTTTGAAGCGGGATGGTGAAGCAATTGATGTGGTGGTACAGGTTACAAAACAGGGGTATACTTTTATTTTTGACAGAGATACCGGAGATCCTTTTTTCCCCATTGAAGAAAGGTCTGTACCAGATTCGGATATTCCGGGCGAAGTAGCATGGTCCACACAACCCTTTCCGGTAAAACCAGAGCCTTTTGCCCGGCAGACATTAACCGAAGATGATATCAATCCGTATGCTGACAATCGGGAGGAACTGGTTGAATTATTTCAAAATAGCCGGTTCGAAGGCCCTTTTACTCCTCTGAGCGAAGAGGGAACAATCATTTTTCCCGGACTGGATGGAGGAGCCGAATGGGGAGGGGCAGCCATCGATCCGGATGGAGTTATGTATGTCAATAGTAACGAAATGGCGTGGCGTATAAGCTTGGGTCCTTCAGCTACAGAGGAAGATCTTGCACATTTGAACCACGGGGAGAGAATCTATACGGTACATTGTACAGCATGTCACGGAGTGGACCTGTCCGGAAATCCAGCCAGTGGTTTTCCGTCACTGGTTGATATTAAAAATAATCCAGACAGAGAAAATGTGGAATCTGTGATTACATCCGGCCAGGGTATGATGCCATCCTTTGAACACATATCTGATGAGGAGCTGAACGCCCTTGTATCCTATTTGTACGGGGAAGAAACTGAGACACTGAATGACGAGACAGAAGTTTCGGCTCCTGATTTCACCTATAACATTTCAGGATATAATAAATTTCTGGACAGTAATGGCTACCCTGCTATTAACCCGCCATGGGGTACTCTGAATGCTATTGATTTGAACACCGGAGAATTTGTATGGAAAATAACCTATGGAGAACATCCTGAACTTATGGAACAGGGGATACCACAGACAGGCTCTGAAAATTATGGCGGGCCGGTAGTGACTGCCAGCGGATTGATGTTTATTGCTGGAACTAAAGATAGAAAGTTCAGGGCTTATGATAAAACGAATGGTGAGCTATTGTGGGAAACCACCCTTCCGGCTGCAGCCTTTGCCACACCCAGTACATATATGGTTGATGGAAAACAGTACATCGTTATTGCTGCCGGAGGAACCAAACTCGGTGCTGAAGGCGGAGATAGCTATATCGCATTTACACTACCTGAATGATGTCTCGTATAATATTCATTGACAACTCCGGTACCCTTTTAACCAAATCCACACGCCCGCAATAATTGGCAGAAATGCAACTATCATCACCCAAAAGTGAAAGTGTGGCAGTGTAAGTAATTCGGGCCAATAACCGCTTATCATAGTTAATGAGAGTAAAACAAGAAGTACTGATCCTGTAAACATGAGTTTTGGCAGTCTGAATCTTTCCGGATTGAAAACCTCGATGAATAAAATGGATATAATACCGAGCAACAGCAGGTGGAGGTACAGAACTCTCAATCCGTGCTCACCAGGCCAAATTCCAGTGGGAAGAATCGCTATATATTGAAATATTATTTTAATTAGTATTAGGGCAAGGATTGTCTTCCAGACGAAACCATTGAACTTGCCAGACTTTATTAGTAAGTAAAGGTTTAAAGTCATTGTACCTGCAATCATAAAAGAACCTATATTTGCAGTATATAGCATGGCGGGGGTAATCAGGCTTTCGGATAAACTGAATGGGAATATCAGCATTGAGCCAAATAAAATCGGCTGCCACAGCCATCCGGTGGGGAAGGATATATATTTGATTTGAGCTTTTTGCCAAAGGATACCAAGGACTCCCAGGACCGCCCAACCCTCCGTAAATACAGCAAGAAAAAAGTGGGTCAGGGCTGAAGAAATTTGTGGATTATCAATGGTTGAGAACTGAAAAATGGAAACACCCCAGGCACCAAGGGAGCTGATCAGAAGGGCGGTAAGGGCGGCATCATAAAAGAATACCGGTAGATCTTTTTTTGCAGATTTTCTCATTTTATAATACAGCCAGGCAAACCAGTACCAGGTGATCATTACCAATCCTGAAATAATAGCAGCAAGAGGAAGTGATGCCGGGCCAATTGACACCGAATGGTATCCATATAGCAGAAAAAATGGCCACGAAAGAAATCCAAGCAAAAGCATCATCCTAAAACAACGGATGAACTTTGCCGTCTCTGTATTGCTCAATAGAAGCACGATCCTGCGTGCAATCCAGATCATAATAGGCGGTGAAACCCAGTTGAAAAACATCAGGTGGGAATGGGCATGGCGGAGGTTGGCAAAATTCAGCCACTCCGGCAGGGAATAGAGCATACCATACCTGTAAATAAATCCCGTCAAAGCAGCGAGGATAAAACTGATCAGTGAGAGCTGCCAGATTCTGTTGAATGGTTTAATATCCATTAGATTTGTTTGTAATCAGGCTTCAGGTAGTGCAGGAAACCAAGTACAATACCAAATAAAATCATTGCGAAAGCCTGGTGAGCAACTCCCAGCCAAACAGGAACATGATAGACCAGCGTATACACCCCAATAGTGTACTGAAAAAGAAGTGCGGCAAGTAATGCAAGGCTCCACTTTTTGATCGTCAGCGTTGTATCAGTTTGATACACACGAACTGAAATTGCAATGACGATTACACCTAACAAGCTGGCAAGAACCCTGTGAATCCATTGAACGGTTACCATATTTTCAAAAATGTTGATTACAAACGGTTCCATCAGCCAAAGTTCAGGCGGCATCCAGTATTGGTGCATTTTCGGAAAAGTGTTATAGATGTGTCCTGCATGCAGACCCGCAACAAAGGCTCCCCAGACAACCTGTAGAGATAGAACCACCAGAAATATCCAAAGCCATATTTTAAGTTCACCGGTTTTTCCACGTTTTGGTTTCTGTTTTGATTCTAAATCGAGTGCAAACCAGACGCAGCATCCGAAAATGAGAAACGCCAGAGACAGGTGTACTGCCAACCGGTAGGGGCTCACGCGCGGAACATCAATCAGGCCACTCTGAACCATATACCATCCCATTAAGCCTTGGGCCATTCCCAGTGTGAGGAGAATAATAGCCCGTTTCAGCTGAACTGAATTGAATTTCTTTTTAAACAGAAACCATCCGAAAGGAATAATGAAGACAAAGCCGATTAAGCGGCCGATCATGCGGTGCAGATATTCCCAGAAATAGATATACTGAAACTCCGAGAGACTCATACCCCGGTTTACTTGTTGATACTCGGGAAATTGTTTGTACTGCTCAAATGCATCCTGCCATTCTGCTTCAGAAAGCGGCGGGATGAAACCCATAATGGGTTTCCAGTCGGTTATAGACAAACCTGATCCTGTGAGTCGGGTGATACCGCCAATCACCAGAATCAAAAAAATCAGCAGAGCGCCGCTCCAGTACCAGATGCGGATATGTTGTTTGTCTTTTAAGGTCATTTAATTTTTAATTGTTTAGAATTTTTAATCTTCCTTGAGGGAGCGCCGAAGCGGAGCGAAGGTGAGCGGTGTTACAAAACTCTCATCAAAATTTTGATTTATTCAGAATCAATAATCCTTAGCGAACACCCCTCCCGGCTAAAGCCGTACTCCCATCGAGGGGAGATCTTATTCCTCCACATTTATTAAAAATCCTTCTTGTTAAAAACTTGCATTCCAATCCAAGCTGGTACTGCCAGCCAAATGCCGAGCATGCAACTCGCGGTAATGATGCCCATACTTGATCCAAAAAACCGGCTGAAAACGGCGCCGGTGTAACCCATAAGTGCCGAAATGTCGAACTCAAGCAGAACCATTATTCGAGCTAAGTCTATCGGATTAAGCATAGTGGCGGCAATTACAAATTGCTCGAGCGGGTAATCGCCAAAGGCGAAGATGGCCATCAAAATTAATCCATCATACAAAATGGCCATGAACAGCCAGATAACAATAGTAAATCCAAATCCTTTAATGCGGTCATCATAGAAAGCCAGGCCGAGTACAAATCCCAGCGCCACGAAGATCAGGGTAAGTGTGCCACCGAGTCCTAACACCATTGCCGCTGCAAACGGATCTTGTAATAAAATTGCATGCCACCCGAGCGGCAGAATTGATCCAAGAATAAACGCCAGCATCAGGGGAATGGAAATTCCAATGAAAAGCCCCCAATAGAGTGTTTTTCGGTCGATCGGCTGAGTTAACAGCAATTCCACAAATTCACGGGATTGGTAGATATATAAAATTCCATAAATCATCCCGACCAATGGAATAAAGAGCAGCATTACATTTGAGATACTTAGCAGAACCTCTGGCCCGCCGCCGCCAAAACGGAGCAGCGTATCAGTCAGAATCAAAAAGATCAATCCATATCCAATAACCCACTTGCCGCGGAGCAGTGATTTCCATTCATTTTGTGCTATGTGTAGTAGTAATTTCATAGGATTAACGCCTGTTCCCCTCTCTGCAAGCAGAGATAGGTGATTTTGTAATTGGGTTCTAATTTGGTTTAAAATATTATGGTTTGTATAAATCTCCCCTCGAGGGGAGATAACATCATGCGTACAGCATGATGTTTGAGGGGTGTTACGGAGCGTTGATCTGATTATGATCTAAACGAAGGGCTATAAACCTCACTTACACCCCTCCCGGCTTCGCCGTACTCCCCTCGAGGGGAGATCTTATCCAACCTCCATCATTTTTGCAATAGCACCTTCAAGTCGTTCTTCTTTGTTTTCGGTTAATATGTTTTCCATCGATCCGTAGTAGCGGATTTTTCCATCCAGGATAAAGATTACGTGATCCACCAGCTGCTCGAGCTCACTCATTATATGCGAGGTGATAATCACCGTTTTACCACGTTCTTTTTCCTGTTGCACACGCTGCTTAAATTTATGGCTGGCCTGTGGATCAAGTCCCGCTGTAGGCTCATCAAAAAAGAGCAGTTTTGGATCGAACATCATGGCAAGGGTGGCTCCTACTTTTTGGCGATTACCGCCGGAAAGTGTGCGCAGCTGCTTGCCGAGTTCAGGCCTTAAATTAAACTGTTCTATCAATTCCTGTTCATAGATCGCTTCCTGATTGCGAAGTCCTTTAATAAATTCAAGTAGTTCATGCACCTTCATGTTTTCCGGATAGAGTGCCACCTGTGGCATATAACCCAGGTTTTCGCGGTACTTCCAGTTTCCATTGAGTTTAATTCCATCTACATGGATGATCCCTGAGTCGGCTTTTACAAGACCCAACAGTGTTTTAATCAGGGTTGTTTTTCCAGCTCCGTTTGGCCCTACAATTCCGGTTGCCTGACCATCAGGAATTTCAAGGGACATCCCTTTTAGGACGTCGAGGTCCCCAAACTGCTTAAATAAATTGTTTACTTGTATCATCGAAGTCGCTCCATTTTTGGACGTTCGTCAGTTAGTGTCTGTGGAGTAAGAACAGGCATGATTCGCTCCGCAGTATCAAGCAGCGTGATTAGCATGCTTCTAAGCAGAATCAGTGATTCGGACTGACGCTGTGTAATCACTGAAAAAAGTCGTACCGGCCGGTAGGGGACATCCCCGATGCCGTCTTGCCCGAGATCATAACCTTCATAATGACTCCAGTAATTGCTGTCGAATGTGTTTGGATTACGCGGACTGTCGGTAGTTACATCAAAACTGTTTTCTATAAAATTATTTTCAGAGAATCGATTTGCTCTGCTGCTTGATTTGATGTTTACCGCATAGCCGTTCAACTCAAAATTATTACTGTGAATTTCAATGTTTGAACTTGACTCAGAAAAAAATCCAATGGTATTTCTGTAAAACCGGTTATTCTCGATACGGCTGTGAGTGATGTCTTTTAATAAAAGACCGTAGGCAGCTGCTCCCCAGTTATGCTCAAAAAGATTTTCACTCATATCCACATTTGTGGAATACATAACTGCCACACCGGCTCCGTTTCTCCGAAAGATATTTTTCCGATAGATGCTGTCGTCAGAAAACATGAAGTGGAGGCCATAACGGTTATTATCGTTGCTGCGGTTGCCGGTAATTTCTGCCTCCTTTGCAAATTCAAGATAGATGCCGTCACGTAATCCCTTAATACTGTTATTGATGATTTTCGGACTTCTGACGCTCCACAGGTGAATCCCATTCCCCGAAGCTGCCTCGCGAATATCATAGGATTGAATTTTATTCTCCTTCACTACTCCGCCATCTGTCTCTGCCAGATAGATACCGAAGTAGACATTGTCCAGCTCGTTATCTTCAATCAGGAAATCTTTCGAATTCTCAATCAGTATGGCAGAATAATCGCGGACATAGCTGCGTCCGGTATTTTTGATCATAAATCCTTTTATGGTAACGCTGTCTGCACGGATGACCAGGATATTGCCAATCGCATTCCCATCAATCACAGGCCGGTTAATTCCCTCCAGTGTGAGTGGCTTGTTGATCACGATCTCGCTTTCAACATACGTTCCGGAATCTACAATAATGTGATCACCCGGCTCAGCCATCTCAATAGCAGATTTTATGCTTCTTACGTCTCCATCCGGTGAAACTCGTATCTGTTGTGCACCCAGAAGGCCAGGTACCAGCATCAAGCCAAAGAGTAACAGTGATATGATCAGTTTTCTGTTCATGTTTATTGTTTTATATCGAGATTCGTAAAGCAGAAAGTAGGGTCCAGTTTTCACCCATCTGCGGTCCATTCAGATCCTGATACAAAGGCAGGCCGGCTTCAATACCGAAACTGCCGTTTACAGGCAGAAAATTCGCAAGTTTCAAGTTCAATCCACCCATAAGTCGGGATCTAAATCCGCCATAGCAGTTAGGGTCAGCGGTGGGGATTATCACGGGTTTGATGTTATTATCCTGCCCGTGAATATGATCCTGCCAGCTTGTGTGAAGCCGCAAAGTTGCGGTTAAGGGAGCGGCAATATTTCGTCCAAGCCAGGCAGAATGTTCAGCACTGTTTCCATGTCGATATTGCTCACTGTTATTGCCAAGTCTGATGATTCCGCCCAACTGTGATCCATATCCCCAGCCGGCGTTCTGACCGGAATAACTGATCAGCCCATGCAGATCTGTTGTGCCTGAACCAAGCTGCATTCCGTAACCCATCCGGTTTTCCATACCCATATGATTTCCGGATGAAACGTCAATCGAGCCGGTTGGCAGAGTAAAGCCTCCATTCAGAATTAACGAGTGGTTGTTTTTCTTGTAAAGTGGTGTGATGACAGCCAGTTTTATATCTCCCAGCCCTGAACTGCTCATCGTACTGCGATGGTAGCCCATGTGGGAGTGTCCCATAGCTTTTTGGAGCAGCGGAACCATTGCCATCAGGGTGAATTTATCACTAACAGCGTACATCGCTCCAAGCATATGCATCTGCATGAACATATCGTCCGGGGTCATCTCATACTGATTCATCAACTGTTTGGAGTGGAGTTCCGAGCGCCCGTCATAAAGTCCATCCATCTGCATGCCCATATACATGTAAGAAAACATCCAGCTTCCCTTGTTGTGTACATGATTACCCATAATTCCGGCAGGGGAGATTACATTATGGGATGATAAATTTATTCCTGTTTCGCTGTGTTCATGATGAGCCCCATGCTGTGCCTGAACAGAATTGACATTTAGTAAAATTGCGATGAAAAGAAACAGTGTTCGTAATACTGAATTTGTTAACTTCATTTTTTTCCTCCACATATTATTGATGCGTTTGTTGACTGATGCCGTTATCCTCCAGCCATTCAGATCGTATAAGCTCTTTTACGTCATTCCAGCCCACAATTTCTCCCCGGTATTCTTGTCTGAACTCTTCAGCTGTTTCACGATCAGCATATGCAGAAAGATTGAGACCCATCGGGCTTCGCAGGGTTGCACTGTGGAGAAAGTAGGCATCTTCAACACGAAGCCATTCGTCCGGATTTTCAAAATTTGGAACCCAATACGAATGAATATTTTCCTGTTCATCTGTGGTAAGAACGAAGGCTGTCATACATTCAATGGAATCAAATTTAAAGGCACGTCCCTGGTTATTGAGGATTTGTGATGCGAACTGCGGGTCGGTAATCATCATCCTGCAGTAATCACCCTGATCGCTGCCGAACTGAATCGGCTGCGGTTTTGGCTCGCATCCTGTCAGTACAATCATCAGTATTGTGATAAACGGTATTGTAAGTTTTCTACCCTTCATTTTGTTGAT
>CAYOLE010000003.1:37767-45874 GCA_964404705.1 uncultured Rhodohalobacter sp.
GAGATCCCATTCCTCACCAACCAGCTCCAGTACTTCTTCCCAGCTGTAAAAAGTGCCGGGATATGCGTCATATATATATCTTTTCATTTTTTCGTTTGATGCATCCACAGGCGTCAGGAATAATCCATTCGGACTGGGCTGCAGTTTGCTTTGCAGATAAACAAGTTCATCAACCGGCAGATATTGCTGGCCGTGGGCAAAGTCTACAATTTCAATCTTTCTGATGTCTGACCGGTTATCCATAGTTAATAAATAGCCGGCTGTAGCTTCGGCCGACATAAACTTCAATATTTCACCATCGTTCATCTCAATACGTCCGCCAAACCGAACGCGATCTATGGGTTCACCTGTATAGGCGCAAATATCTTCACCGTAGTTGATATCCAGGTGATTTGTGTATGTAAAGACCTCATTACCGGGTTGATTTTCTGATTGCTGACTGCAGCTGATTATCATCAAAAATGAAAGACCTGTTATTACTGCTATGATTGACTTTTTCATGATTCTTATCTGTTTTTAAATTTTTCGATCCAGATTACAGCACTTGCGAATACCATTGAAAACCCGATATAAATTGATCCTGTATAAGGCCAGGAGCAGGCGTTGATATTTAGAAGTTGTTTGCACCCAATAAGGGGTGGTTGATAGCTCATCCCCGGAACTCTGATGGGAGCGTCAGGGCTGAGGTTATGTCCATAATTATGGCCCCAGATGTAGAAATCTATCAAGCCACCGACTCCAAGAATTATCATTAAAGCTATCCAGATAATGACAAGCTTTATTTTTCCAGAAACGGCAGCTGCCAGTCCCATGAATATCATAAAGCCAATAATCCAGGGCATAATATCAAATTCAGGAAAGTCATCTTTATGTATTTCAGACATGCCTATATAATGATTCAGTGTATTTATACTCTGCAGGTCGTGCCGGTTATGCCCTTGCACATCATCAATAAGGATATACATTCCAATACCTTCAGGATATTGAGGGGCAGTCATGGAGATTGACCAAAACGGTGTGTAAAACAGACCTCCAAGCAGCAGTGCCGCCAGTGCCATGAGTATTTTTGATTGAATTTTCATGTCAGAATTTTTTTATGTCTGTAACTGTGGTTTTTTTGATGGTGGGGTTTGAGAAAGTTTATTCTGGCTATTAAACCAGAGCACTGAACACCTCTCCCTCCGACAGATATACATTGTCGGAATACTCCCTCAAGGGGGAGACTTTTACACATCGCCATTTTCTCAAATCCCATCATCAAAATAAGTACAGTTATAAATTCCCGGACCCGGTTTAAGGCCGGACCCGGGTTTGGGATCATCGTTCCGGTATTTCAACCGGATAAAGGGTAAACCCTTACTTTAGTCAGTTCCTGTTTTCCATGTTAGTTCTACATCCGAATCCGCTGCCGATACCCTCACGTATCCCTGCATCTCCTGGTGGAGGGCAGAACAGAAGGCGGTACAGTAGAAAGGATAAATTCCGGTTCGTTTTGGTTCCCATTTCAGGGTTTTGGTCTGTCCGGGTGCAACAAGAAGTTCAGAGGTGTTGGACCCTTTAATTCCAATTCCATGTACCACATCCCACTCTTGTTCAAGGTTTGTGAGGTGGAAATAGACAGTATCTCCAACGCGAATTCCTTCTATGTTATCAGGTCGAAAATGGCTTCTTACCGATCCCATATACACTCTGACTGTATTACCATCTCTTTCTATTCGGTTATCCGAGATTCTTCTGATGGCATGTGGATGATCATTGTCTTCCATTTCATAAATCTGGGCAACATTATCCTTGATCCTATCAGCCTGAATTGCTTGAGCATAATGCGGCTCGCCAATGGTTGGGAAATCAAGTAATAATTCCATTCTGTCTCCGGAGATATCATACAGTTGTGCAGGGTGATTCTGTTTTGGACCTGTTGGCAGATATCGATCTTTGGCAGTCTTTGTCAGACCAACAAGGTATTGGGCATCCGGATTTTTAGTGTCCCCGCCCGTAATCATCAGGTGACCAATGGAATAGTATGAGTCGATTCTGTCTACTACTTCAAAGGTGTCTAACGACCATTTAACGATTTCTGATGATATGTATACAGATGTATATGCGTGACCATTTCCGTCAAACTCAGTATGAAGGGGACCCAGTCCGGGATTTTCCACTTCACCCACCATGGTTGCGTCATAAGCGAGAATTGGAATTCCCTCTACGTTTCCTTCGAATTGCTCATTTTCAATTGCTTCAATCATTTGAGAAAAAGAGTGAACCGGAATAATGGTAGCCAGTTTACCGCCGCCAACGATATATTCGCCCGTGGGATCGATATCCACGCCGTGAGGCGATTTAGGAGTAGGCAGGAAATAGATGAAATCCTGACCATCTTCAGGTGTCAAAACCGTTACCTGGTTTTGAACATCATTAATGGCAATCCCCTGATTACCATCGTAATAATTGTGGTAATACTCGGCACTCATTGTCTCACCGGCACCGTTTCGAACCATCTCTACTGCTTTTTTCCAGTTTACTGCTGCGATATAATCTTTGTCATACCTGGAGGCATTAACTTCAAGCATGGTATGAGCTTCCTCGGTATTATAGGTTGTAAAAAATACCCAGTCTTCCGAAGCTCCTTTTCCAGCCCGGCCGAGATCGTAGTTGTACGGCGGCACCAGAATCTGGAAATCCATGTTCATCTTACCGGTCTCGGGATCGAGTTCAATAAATGAAAGAGCCCCACGGAACTCATCGCTGTAGCTGTCAATCGGTACATCCAGATCCTTTTCGTACGGGATACTGAACCGTGTTGCCCCGATAACGTATTCGGAATTGGATGTTACAAATGAAGAGGCGTGATTACCCCCGGTGTTCGGCAACTCCAGGATCTCTTTGGTTTCAAAGGTTTTCAAATCAATCCGCGCAATACGGGGTGTATTGTTGGCATTGATGTAAATCCAGCGTCCATCTGCATCACCATCTGTCTGGGAGATGTGGGGGTGGTGTGAATCATCCCATGGAATAAATCCGTAGCTCGTTTCGAAGAGAGGCCTGGTTTCTTCAGAATATCCGTAGCCGGTTTCCGGATCCTGTGAAAATACAGGAATTACTTTCAGCATACGTGCTGAGGGTAATCCCCACACACTTAACTGCCCGCTGTAGCCTCCTGAAAAGAAGCCGTAGTATTCATCATGATCACCTGGAGCAACATATACTTTTTGAGCTGTATCGCCCCTGTCAAGTGTCTGCTGCTGGCTGGGGCACCCCATAAAGATGAGTCCGGCAACCGCTATAAGGCCAATCCCGACGATCAGCCTGCGTAGTTTTTTTGGTTTATGTTTCATCATATTACTGTTATTTAAAGGTTTAGGAGTTGTTAATTATTTTCAGAATAGTTTCTGAGATACTCTACGATTGCACGTGCTTCATTTTCTTTCACATTCTGAAAAGGCATGGCAGTCATATATTCCTGTAGCAATTTTTGTCCTTCCGGATGCTCACGAGTCATTCCTCCGGGGTTTAAAATCATATTCATTACAAATTCTGGGCTACGCCGATCCATTACTTCACCAAGTTCAGGACCAACCATGCGTCCCTCCATGTTGTGGCACATTTCGCATTTCATCTCAAAGATGCTCTGTCCTTTTGATGCCAGTTCGTCATCGATGGTATTATCCAGTTCGATGCGTTCTGTAACCGGACCCATTCCATGTTCCAGCTCGAATTCGGTGAGCCCCTGCTCTTCTGTTTCGGCGGATGTACCGTTACTTTCTGGTGATTCTCCGTTTCCACAGGACAGGAAGAGCAGAAGCGATGCGATGATTGTAAAAGTGTTTATAAGAGTTCTGTTTATCATTGTTTTTATATTTAAGAGTATTGTGTCTTTTTTAGAGGCAAAAAAATCAGATAACTTTTGTCTTCTGAGCAGAACTAAGAATAATAGCAACGGCTTTATTGTTACCGGCCAATTCTGCCAGACTGATGTTTGTCATCATTGCAAGAATGTTCTCCTTCAAATCTGCCCATTGACTATGCAGCGGGCAAGGTTTCATTACTCCACATCCCGGTAACCCCAGAGCACATTCATGAGCTATAGAATCCCCATCAATGGAAAGCACAACGTCCATAAACGTAATGGTTGACGCCGGCCGGGCAAGTTTAACCCCGCCATTAGGTCCCTTATATGATTCAAGAAGCTCAGACTTTGTGAGTTTTTGCAATACTTTTGTCAAAAAATGAAATGAGATTTCCAATTCATTACTGAGTTCCCGGATAGTGATGTACTCACTGTGGTGTTTACTTGCCAACAACACGGATGCTCTGAGGCCATAAATACATGTTTTTGACAAAAGCATTTGATATACCGACTTTTTAAAGTATTTAGGAGTATTTTATCTTAATATACGGTCAATCAGTTATCACTGTCAACACAATCTTATCAAATTTTAAAAATACCTGGAATCTAAACCGGAACTCCTTAAATAGTACTTTCTATCTAATGAGATTAGGAAGATCAGAGGAAGGAGGACTAAGAAAATTTTTATAATTTATTAAAGTGCTAAACTTTAATATTTTCACAGCTGAACCATCATATGTATGATCAATATTAGCAGTAAAATCAGAACATTACGTTTTGCCCGTGCAGGCGGAATTCTTAAAACCAAAAAAGAGATTATTCAGAGAATTATTAATAAAGAAGTACCAAAAGGGGATGTTCTGGAGTTGAGCAGAGTTGCCGGAATTCAAGCGGCAAAAAGAACATCTGAGTTGCTAATTTTTTGTCATAACCTTCCGCTGGAGTGGGTAGATGTACAATTCAGAATGGATGAAAATTCCATTTATGTAGAATCGGAAGCGGAAGCGATTGCCAGAACGGGCGTGGAGATGGAAGCATTAACCGCAGCGAGCACGGCACTGCTGAATATCTATGATATGCTAAAACCACTGGATAAGGATATAGAGATCAGTTCTATTCGGCTGCTGGAAAAAACGGGGGGTAAAAGTGATTTTGCTGATCAGTTCGAGCACCCGGTAAAAGCTGCTTTGCTGCGCATATCGGATGGCGTGGTGGATGGATCAAAAGAGGATAACAGTACAGATATAGTAGAGGAAATTTTAAACCAGCATTCAGTAGAAGCAGATTACTGTAAAGTGATCAGATCGGATCAAAAACAGATTCGTGAACATTTAATTAAACTAACTGACAGTAACCTCTATCACCTGCTGTTCACAATTGGAGCCACAGGACTTGAAAAAAGGGATGTGGTATCGGATGTGACTGAAGAACTGATCGATTTTGAAATCCCCGGCATTTCCGAAGCAATGCGGGAATTTGGCAGAAATCGCACGCCCTATGCTAATTATTCACGGACGACGGCAGGAGTACGGGGCAATACTATCATTATTAATCTGCCAGGCAGTTCGCGCGGAGCTGCGGAAAGCGTGCAAGCTCTATTTCCAGGCCTTAAACACGCACTGCGAATGATGAATAAAGGTAAACTGAGAAAGATAGAATGAGTAATTGAGGTTTTCGTTTCATCTCCTCTTGCCACAAAATTACACCCGTTCCTCCGATTGATTCATCACCAGCCAGGCCTCAATTCCACCCGCGAGATTGTATAGATTCGTCCCATCTATCCGCTTTTTCAATACCCGGATTGCCCGGGCACTTCGTTGACCGGTCTGACAGTAAAAAACGATTTTACCATTTTTAGGGATTTGATTAACGTGATCTTCAATTTTATCCAGCGGTACCAGGCGTCCTCCGATGTTGAAGACCTGATGTTCTTCGGGAGCCCGTACATCGATCAGCCTGATGTCGTCTGAGGATTCCATCAGTTCTGATAATTCTCTGGGTGATAGTTGCCGTATATCTTCCGTTTCACTTTTATAACTCCGGAGACGATTTTCAATTGAAGCTTTATCAATTGATCTCTGTTTATCAGCTGTTGAAAAAGTTATGAAATGCGTATCCAAATTAAGAAGATCCATAACAAGAAGTTTTCCGCTCAGTATATCACCAATGCCGGCGGAAATTTTTATCGCCTCTGTGGCCTGAATGGATCCAATTACTCCTGGCAAGACTCCCAGAACACCGGCAGTACTGCAGTCTGGGATGAATCCCTCTTCCGGAACTTCCGGATAAAGATCATAAAGTTCCGGCCCGCGGTTTCCATCTTCATCAACATGATTAAATACTGTAACCTGGCCTTCAAATCGAAAGATTGATCCATAAACAAGAGGTATATCCAAAACCAGACAGGCATCATTTATGATATAACGGGTGAGAAAATTGTCACTTCCGTCAATGACCAGGTCGTAGGGAGTAAGAAGTTGTGAGGCATTATCCGAAGTAATTCTGGTTTGATGAGGTAGGATTTTTACGTGAGGATTGAGCCGGTTCAATTGTTCTGCAGCAATTCGGGCTTTAGGTTTTCCAATATCAGAGACCGTAAACAGAATCTGCCGGTGGAGATTACTCTCTTCCACCACATCAAAATCAAAAATTCCGATCGTTCCAATACCGGCAGCTGCAAGATATTGAAGAACAGGTGCTCCCAGTCCACCGGCACCTATAACTGCAATTTTAGATTTCTTCAATTTGAGCTGTCCCTCATTCCCTAACTGGGGCATTGCAATCTGCCTTGAGTAAAAGCGGAGTTCATTTTGATTAAATTCAGATTTCGTACTTCGACTCATCGCTAATCTTTTTATTTTCGGGGAGAATTATAATGGAATCGATAAATTAATTTTCATCCATGGATACCATTCGAATAGGTATAATAACGTCGTCAGACCGGGCAAGCAAGGGAGAATATGAGGATCGGTCGGGCCCGGCGATTAAAACGTACTGGAGTGAACGGCTGCAAAATAAGATCGAGTGGGTGCAGGAGGTGGTGCCGGATGAACTGAGTTTGCTGCAAAACACGATAATCTCCATGAGTGATGAATCCGGCTGCTCGCTGATCTGCACCACCGGCGGTACCGGTCCGGCCAAGCGGGATGTAACCCCCGAGGCAACGGAAGCAGTATGCAATAAGATGCTTCCCGGATTTGGTGAAACGATGCGAAAAGTGTCGCTGCAGTACGTGCCCACCGCAATTCTGTCTCGACAAACGGCCGGTATTCGCGGGTATAGCCTGATTATTAATCTGCCCGGCAAGCCGAAAGCGATTGCCGAATGCCTTGACGGGGTGGTGGATGCCATTCCGTATTGCATTGATTTGATTGAGGGACCGCGAATGGAATTAAAATCAGAGTATGGGAAAGCATTTCGGCCTGGGGAGAAATGAACCGTGATTAGACCTCCAAGGTTTCAAAAACCTTGGAGGTCTCAATTAAGCAATCAGTATTTTTACACCCGCTATTATCAGCACAATGGCCAGTATCAGTCTGAATCAGCCTGGGATCCGTTGTTTTTACTCCAAAACGAAAATCAAAATATCCCCTGATAAGTACAGGCAAGGCAAACCTCGCTGCGGTTGACCACAGGATAACGGTAGTGAAAAAATACCCGCCAAGTCCGCTCAGTGAGGGCGGATACAGCCGCAATCTTGCGAATCGAAGCCCAGCCCAGAAAGAGGATCAGCGGACTGAGAAAAATTCCACCCCCACCACCTATTAACCCTGACAAAAACCCGATACCGATTGATGCATTTGTTTGATGCTTGCCTACTTCATCGGTATATTCATTTTTAATCAACATCCTGAATGGATCTCCCGCCAATTATGAAGCAGACCGTCTCAATAAAATATTTCAGCGTTCTATCAGATATTACTGGCAAACGACAAGAGACGCTTACAATTAATAAAGGCGATTCTTTGCAGCAGATTCTTGCCAGCATATCAGAGCGTTTTCCGCAGATACAGAAATATCGTCCTCATATTCGTGCAGCGGTGAACCAGAACTACCATGAGTTTGATTTTAAGCCGAAGAACAACGATGAAATTGTATTTATCACGCCGGTTTCGGGAGGATAATGGAGATGGGTGAAATTCTGAAAGATTCATTCGGCCGTGTTCACAACTACCTGCGGATTTCTATTACCGAGCGATGTAACCTGCGGTGTACCTACTGTATGCCAGAGGAGTGAATACCACTAACGCCTGAAGATCG
>CAYOLE010000004.1:0-28262 GCA_964404705.1 uncultured Rhodohalobacter sp.
GAAAGAAATTTTACGCCCTTAAATAGAGGTTGAAGTTTCATGCAAATAAAATCTGAATTGAAGGAATAAAAGGATAAAAGTTATTGAAAATTTTTGGATCTCTTTATCAATAGTTTTCTCTGATGAACTGCAACACAGTATTCATTTCTGATCTCATAATGTTATTGCTGAATACATAGTTATTATTGTGAAAACTGAAAGTAAGTCTTCGTCCGGAATCGGTAAAAAGGTAGCCGCTCAGACTTGTATTATTTCGCAGCGTACCGGTTTTTGCATACACAAATGGCGGTTGACCTTCCGGAGCCTTGTACCACCCGCTGATGGTACCGCTGATTCCTCCAACAGGAAAAAGGGATAGAGTTTCATCGCGCCCCAGCATCTTATAGAGTTTTTCGAGTAAAATCACTGTAGTGTAGGGAGTTATTAAATTGTAACGGGTCAGGCCTGAACCATCGGACCAGCGCGGGCGCTGCGGCAGATCGTCCATAAAGTTAGTAATTGAATAACTTATGGCACGAGAGGTATTCATGGTTCCAAATTCCTGTTCTGATATCATCAGCATCAATTGTTCGGCAATAAGGTTGTCGCTGACTACCATCATTCGTTCATACAGTGGTTTTGCCGGAGTAGCGTACAGTGTTGAATTATAATCAATGTCCCGGCCATTATGCAGAAGCACATCACGACCGAGGGTGTCGGCCAGCAAATCAACAATAAGCTCACGATCGTATACAAAAGGAATATTTCTTTCCTGACGAGCCGTATCAGATTTCGGCACATAGGAAATCTCATTAGTGCGATGATCACGCATTACCAGTTCCATTTGTTTGCCATCCCACTCTTTCTGATCTATGAATCGCTCGAAATAAGCCGGCTTAACAGGGGTTTCCTCATCTAACATCACGAGCGCCACCTGTTGTGCCTGCAGTCGCATCATATTTCCATAGATGGGAAACGGACTTTTTTCGGGTGCATATGCCGCAGGATACCAGTTCCAGGACCAACCCGATCCAAAATGTTCATCATCGTAATGGTTGTCATCATAGACAAGCACTTCATCCCGATCGCTCAGAAATTGATAGACTTCATAGAATTCAAAATTCGGGTTTAGAAACGAAGGATCTCCTGTTCCCCGAAAATAGAGCGTATCATTGCTAACTTCATAGCGTAAAGAGGCAAGCGTATCGGGCAGTGTATTCAGTGAGGCAAATAGAGTCAGAATTTTGGTGTTTGAGGCTGGAGTAAAAAACCGGTGGGCATCTCTGTCATACAAAACTGAATCCGTTTCGGGATCATACAATACAAAGCCGGTAAAACTTTCGGCGAAAACAGAAGAGTCCGTAAAGATACGATCCAGATTTAGCTCTGTATCTTCTGCATCAGGCTGATGAGATGCGGGTTCTGGGGTTTGGCATGATATGAGTACAATCAGCGCCGCTGTAAAGAAAGGAAAAACACGATAATATAAATTCATGTACAAGTGATTTTTATTTGAACACTTGAAAATCAGTTGTGTTTAGTCAATAAGCAAATGAATTTTTTAGCCGATCCCTTCCAGTGAAGGTTTAACACCATCAGTCCTAACTGTGATACATTTTCTTTTTGGTGGCAAGTAGATTCCTGGATACGACAATTCTGTTGATTTGTAATTTTGACAACAGAATATCAACCGGATCACTCATTTTATATCATAGTAACCAATAGTGTCCTAAACGCTTTTATAATTGGGAAAAACCTGTATTTATCCAATAAATACACGCATTGTCTAACATGTTGATAAATCAATCCCCTTGTTTTCTCGACGAGTTGCGCTGAGTGACCCGCTGAGTTTTGCGGATGATCTTTTGTCCAAACCTATCGTTATTCAGCGCAATTCTGCGATATCCTCTGTGGAAATCTGCGAGAATTCAAAAAACCATTTGAACAATCGTTTTGTATGAATGACTTTTAAAGATTAGAACTATTGGTTGGAAACCTGTTCTATAAATTTGATAAATTTAGATTTTTTCCCAAATTACGGGATACATTGATATTCATTTATTATCATTATTAGTCACAGAGTTAAATAATCAGCGAGATTGCTAAAAAAACTTCATTCTTCGAAGTTATACTATCTACTTTTTAATCATTCAAATCAAAAGAGACATTATGAAAAAAAGTATACGTTATTGTTACTTCATACTTTTGTTGTGTATAGGAAGCTTAGTAATATCATTGCAGGGTTTTGCCCAGGGATCCTTGTCCGGAACTGTAAGTGACAGTGAGACGAACGAATTACTGGTAGGTGTAAACGTAGTAATCCCAGAGCTTAACCTGGGGGTGGCTACAGATCCGAACGGTGAATATGAATTCTCTGACGTACCTGCCGGTGAGTACACTCTTGAAGCCAGGTATATCGGATATAATTTGTACCAACAGGATATTACAGTCACCGATGGTGAGGAAACCGTAGTAGATATTGAATTAAATGAATCTACACTCGAACTGGATGATGTTGTCGTTACAGCATTTGGTGTTGAGCGAGACAGACGAGCGATCGGTTATTCCATTCAGGATGTCTCATCCGATCAGATAGCACGGTCGGGCGGTGGAAATGTTCTGGATGCCCTACAGGGCCAGGTTTCTGGTGTGCAGGTAAGTACCGGGGCAGGTGCCGGTAAAGGTTCTCAAATCTTTATTCGCGGTTTTAATTCTCTCGACCCCACCGCAGACAATCAGCCACTATTTGTGATCGATGGAGTGCCCATCGACAATTCAACAATCGAATCCTCAGGACGGGTACGTGGTATGTCTAACCGCTCAATGGATATTAATCCTAATGATATTGAATCCGTGTCTGTTTTGAAAAGTGCGCCCGCCACAGCACTTTACGGCGTACGTGCTGCGAACGGCGCTGTGTTGATCACCACAAAACAAGGCCAGGAGGGGGAGGTTCGTATTAACTTTTCGCACCAGGTTAATCGTGAAGATGTGATTAATCGACCCGATTACCAGGATGTGTATGGTCCCGGCTTTGGGTTTGAATCTGATCCGGATGGTTTCTGGCCATCGTGGGGAGCTCCGTTCAGTGAAACTCCCGAATTACAATATTATAATAACTGGGAGAATTCAATGAGAACCGGTGTAGGCATAGACAATTCAATTAACATATCGGGGGGAACTGAAGCTGCTACTTTCTTCGCATCAGCCTCTAATTCCAGGAACCAGGGTATCATCCCAAATAATGACTGGGAGCGAACATCCATCCGTTTATCGGGTGAATTATTTCAGGGTCCCCTTACTGTCGCAGCAAGCGCAAATTATATTAACTCAGGCGGAAACAGAGTTCCCTTTATCAACTTTATGGAACGCCTGGCTTATTGGAATACAAGCGCTGATGTAACGGATTGGAGACATGAAGATGGCACAATGAAATCTGATAGCCGTGACGGCAGGGGAACAGGACGAAATCCTGTATACGACGCCAATATGAATACGTATGAAGATAATGTAAACCGAATCATCGGGAATGTACGATCCTCTTACCAGCTTGCTGATTGGGTCAGCCTCGAGTATTTGATTGGAATAGACACCTATTCTGATGATCGCACCGAGATTACACCTGGTCCCCTTGGAATCGAAAATGAATTTGTGTGGAGTGATGTAGACGGATTTATTGAAGAAACCCGGATCAACAGTCGTGATATAACCTCAAATCTTGCCTTAAATATGGCGGTTGATCTTACAGAAGATTTCGGAATGGCACTACGTGTCGGCAATGATGTTTTTGACCGCTCAACAGATCTTGTTAGAGCACGAGGAGAAGGCTTTGTAGTTCCAAGATTTAACCATTTGAGCAATGCCACGAATGTGAGCAACTCTCAGTCGATCAGGCAGCAAAGACTCATCGGAGTTTATGGAGATCTCAACATCGACTGGCGTGATATTGTTTACCTGAACATTACAGGCCGTAACGACTGGACTTCCACATTGCCGGAAGAAAATCGTTCGTTCTTTTATCCATCAGTTAGCCTTGGCGCTGTTCTAAGCGATGTAATGGATACACCTGATTGGTTAACCTATGCTAAGCTGAGAGCATCCTATGCCGAAGTTGGCAAGGATGCACCACCCTATTCCACGATTGGAGTTTTTGTTGCGCCGGATATTTATCCCATACAGGGAACTACCGGTTTTACTAAAGGTGCTACCATAGCGTCTCCCGATCTGAGGCCGGAACGTACAACGTCTCAGGAGATCGGTTTTGATTTCAGATTTCTGGAAAACCGCCTGGGTCTCGACCTGACTCTTTACCGGGCAAACAGTAAAGATATGATTATTCCTGTTCCGGTTTCAAATGCTACAGGATCCTCTCAATTCATTACAAACGCAGGTGAAATTGAGAACAGGGGAATAGAACTTACATTCAGAGCTGCTCCAGTGCAGCAGCAAAACTTTCAATGGAATGTAACGACAAACTTTACCATCAACAGAAACGAAGTTAAATCTATTCGGGAAGGTGTGGACGCTATATTCCTCGGTAATATTTCCGCCTACATAAACCAGCCATTTATGCAGCTGATTCCAGGCCAGTCTTACGGTGCAATATGGGGAACAAGTTACGAGCGCTACTATGCAGAAGGAGAATCTCCATCAGATCCAAACGTACTCGAAGCTGACCGCCCAATTGTAATAGGAGATGATGGATTTCCAGTTATCAATAACGATCCGCTAATCGTGGGCGATGCCACTCCCGACTGGACCATGAACATAGGCAATGTGTTTAACTACAGAAACTGGGATTTCAACTTCAATCTCGATTTTGTTTATGGGGTTGATAAATACAACAAATTGGATCAGTGGGATTCTGCCTTTGGCCACACAGAAAAAACTTTAAACAGAGAAGATTATGTAGTTTTTGATGGAGTTTTGGCCGATGGTTCTGAAAACACCCAGGAAGTGTGGCTGGGACAAGGAGTAGATCCCGAAACAGACCGCGATTACGGAGCAGGATATCACCGGAATATCTACCGGGTGGCAGTAGAAAGCTCGGTTGAGGATGCCTCTTACATAAAACTACGAAATATAGGGCTTGGATATTCACTCACTGATAGTATTCTCGAGAATTTACCGTTCCGATCCATTCGTGCAGGAGTTACAGCAGACAATATTCTGCTCTGGACTCCCTTCTCGCAGTACGACCCGGAGGCGTTCAACAGTGCCGGAAGCAATCTAATCGGTCTTGTTGATCTTGCGTATCCTGGCACCAGAAGCCTGATCTTCTCATTAAATTTCTCCTTTTAATCCATGAGGTATAATCAAATGAAATATTTAAGTATCCATTTAGTTTCTGTTTTAAGCATCTTCATGGTATTGGGTTGTAATGACTATCTCGATATTAATGAGGATCCCAACAATCCCACAGAAGCCCCGATTCAAGGGCTGATGACAAACACAACCTTTGAAACAGCACAAAATACATACCGGGTTGCATCAACAACCTCCCACTTTGTGCAGCATTTTGCGTCACCGAATGAAGCCAGTTCAACAGATACACACGAAAGCGTATCATATGGAACAGCCTGGTCGAACTTGTATTTTAATCTTGACGACCTGCTGGTTCTTATAGAGCAAGCAGAAGAGCTCGATGCACCTCATTATTCGGGCATCGCTAAAGTTATGGCAGCATATAACCTGGGTCTTTTGGTCAGCATGTTTGGTGATGTTCCTTATTCGGCTGGGTTTTCTGATGAAACACTTCAGCCTGAATACGACAGTTCTGAGGAAATCTATGATGAGATGTTTAATCTGCTTGATGAAGCGATTACTGAGTTACAGGCTCCTGAATCAACTGTTGTTCCTGGAAATGATGATTTCATCTTTGAAGGTGATTTAGCGGCGTGGACACGTACGGCCTATGCCCTGAGGGCACGTTATCTGAATCACATGAGTAAACTCAGCCGTTATGATCCGAATGCTGTGCTATCAGCGGTAGATAACGCGTTTACAAGCAATGAGGAGGATTTCCAGATGGAATACTTCGATGAAGGTACAGCCACTGAAAATCCCTGGTTCAGGCTTGCTGAAAACAATGCCAATTTGTTATTAGGCGGATGGCTGGCCGATCAGTTTGTGGATCATCTTAATGGAGAAACATACGGAATATTTGATCCCCGCATTGAATTCATTACAGAGGAGATCGATGCCGGCGGTTATGTTGGAACGCGAAGTGGTGCCGGCCGTGGCGCTGCTTCTGAACAAGGCGATCGGTCAGTATTGGCTGTTGATTCATATTATGCGTCAGGACCTACCGCACCGCTACTTATGTCAACCTATGCTGAAATGAAGTTTATTGAAGCAGAAGCCGCTCTCGAAGTAGATGATAACCGGGCTTACCAGGCTTACGAGGATGGTATTCGGGCACATATGGAGAAGCTCGGCGTAGAGCAGCAGGAGATCGACAGTTACTGGAATGAACCTTCGGTATCGGTTGGTGCAGGTAACCTGACTATCGATGATATTATGAGAGAAAAATATGTTGCAATGTTTTTGAATCCTGAAGCCTGGAACGATGCCCGGCGTTACGACTACCAGTATGAAGGATTTAGAATTCCTGCCAATCATAATCCTGCTTTAGGAGGAGAAATGATTCGCCTGGTCCGGTATCCCGATTCTGAACTGCAAAGAAACCAGGCAAATGTCCCAGACAGAACTATGCTCGATCGGATTTTCTGGGATCAAAATTAATTACAATAAGCTTGCATATTTAATTCTCAAGCCACGTCTCATCAGGCGTGGCTTTTAATTTAGTGATCATATTTTCGAATCAGCTATACAAAAGCTACATTTATCAAGCCAAGAATGATAATCATGAGGTTTTACCTTATCAGAAATAGTCCAGAATGCATATAGATCATATTGGAATTGCCGTAGACAACCTGGAAGAAGCGATTCATACGTATACGAAAATTCTTAATCGCCCCTGTATAAAGACCGAAATGGTGGAAAGTGAAAAAGTAGAAACAGCTTTTTTCCAGACGGGTCAGTCTAAAGTAGAACTGCTCGGCCCAACTGATTCCACCTCTGTGATCCGCAAATTTATAGAAAAAAAAGGAGAGGGAATTCATCACATAGCATTCGAGGTGGACGATATTCGTGCTGAGCTCAAACGACTTCACAAGGAAGGATTTACAATACTCAATGAGACACCCAAAAAGGGAGCAGATAATAAACTTGTTGCTTTTGTCCACCCAAAAGACAATCACGGGGTTTTGGTGGAGCTATGTCAATCCATACCGATTCCAAACAGGGATGAAAATAGAGTTTCGTAGCGTTATCTTAACCTCTTATTGACCGCATACTAACTTAATGTAATCAACATGCAGGATGGTGCCCGTTTTTTTGCTTATGCAACCTGGACAGTGATGGTTTCACTGGCAATAATCCTTGCCGGTAACCCCTTTTTAATTTATGTATCAGATCCCGGTTGGATTGGACTCGTAGCTCTGCTGGTTTTTGGTTTTATTTATCTGAATCTTTCTTACGCTGCTATAAAACGATACATCAGAAAAGTGCCAGAGCCCACCAATAAACATTATTTGCTGGCTCTGATTATATTTTTGCCTCCTTCTATCTGGATTTTTCTCATCAGCGAATCTGCCATCGGGTCTCAATTAATACTGATCGTAATTCTCGCTTTTTCCTGTTGGCTGGGGGCATTTTATGGTAATCGGGCAGGCATAAGGGCAAGGCATGAATATGTTCAGAAGATCAAGGAGATGCAGGATGAGCGCAATTAACGCTCTAAAAACCTGTTCGTATCCTCAATAATCTCAATGTTTGTAAAAAGAACTTCCTCAAGCAGCGTTCTTTTACGCATTGCACCCCAAATCTCAAGCTGGCAATCTGTTTCTGTTCCTATATAAATAGTAGTTTTCTTTTCCCCCATCTCTACCTCAAGATTTCTCACATTTTGGAAATGGCTTCTGTCAAGACCGTCGGCAATCCGTAAAATTGCCGCCAATTTTTTTACCCGCTCCCGATCATCTTCAGGCAGCATTTTATAGAAGTGATGACGCATTTTGGGAGTCGAACGCCTGTGATATCTCGCTATGTTTGCCAATAGTTCTATCTCTCTTTCTTTAAATCCCATCAGTTCAGAGTACCGAATTATATAAAGTGAGTGTTTGTGATGCTTTCGATGAGAGATGAAATATCCGATATCATGCATAAATGCAGCGTACTCAAGCAATTCCCTGTCTGCATCTGCCAGAGCCAGCTTTTTACTGAACGTATCGAAGAGTTCCATGCACAACCAGGCAACATGCCGTGAGTGATCTTCATGCCAATCATACCGGTTCACCAGCTCCATAACACTCCGCTGCCTTGGGTCGCGGTATAATGCAAGCTCTTTAAGCTCTTTCATCTCCTTTTGTATATATCGCAGAATAATACCTTCCCGTAAGGCCTGTGATGATATTTTCACCTTCTTTATAGAAAATGACGTCAGTATATAATGAACCAATACAAGGCCCGGTGCAATAAGATCGATCCGTTTATCATCCAGTTCTGATAATTTTGCTCTTTCAATTCTGTCCATTACGATCAATTCATCATAGAGATCGTAAAATTGCTTATCGGTGAATTCAAGTTCATTTACTGATAGTGTCTGAGTCCGATTTCCTCTTTTGGCAATCATCATACCGATATTCTGGAGTGTTCCGGACGATCCTACCATAATCGAGGCACAGTGGGTTGCAACTGCCCGGCCTACTTCATGCAATTGTTCTTCATAATATTTTTTAAGTTTTTTTATCTCTTCCCTGCTGATCGGATCCTGATTTACAAACCGGGCTGTCATTCGGGCTACTCCAATTTTTTTGCTGGATAAGTGATAGAATTTTTTCTGATCGCCAATAATAAATTCTACGCTGCCTCCACCGATATCCACCATAAGGACAGGTTTTTGAGGTAACTGTACTCCATGTTGCACGGCTGTACCAATAAGCTCGGCCTCAACGCTACCCGGAATAGCGTTGATTTTTATCCCAATCTCATCAATCACCCTCTGAATAAGTTCTCCTCCGTTTTCAGCTTCACGAATAGCGCTGGTTGCATACGCTAAAATATGCACTGCATTTTGATGATCACTCAGTGTCTTGATTTTTTTTAGTGCTGCCATTGCCCTTTCTACTGCTGCATCAGATAATCGATTGTTAAATCCCTTTTCAGAAAGCAGTACCATTTCTTTCAATTTATCAACTGTTTGAAAGCTTCCATCCGGAAAGATATCCACGATTACAGCGTGAAAAGAGTTTGTACCAAGATCAATGGCAGCTATTCTGCGGGATAATTGACGAGACTGAGTTTCTGGCATAATCAGCTTATGGAATTCATTTCTGGAAATCAGACAGATCTGATAGATATGGTTGTTAATTTACTTAAATGATTTAATATGCCCTATCTGATTCATTGATCAATTTTATATGATTGAGAGAATGATTTTCTGCATCTTATATTATCATCTATCTTAAATCTGTGTCTCTTGAAGAAAAATTCAATTAATCAAATTCCGGAGTTTAAAACAGTGCCGTGGTGCACTAACGGCCACTTGCACACTATTTTGACGTCACTGCTTTTCCAGCCTTCGCATGTTGACTATCAGCGAATAAAGATTGAAACCCCCGACGGTGATACACTGGAACTCGATCTGCTTGAAAATGCTCCTGGTTCGCCCGTTACTATTTTGCTGCATGGCCTGGAAGGCTCTTCCCGAAGATACTACATCCAAAATCTGGCACGACATCTTTTTGACAGCGGACATACTGTGGCGGCCCTAAATTTTAGAAGCTGCGGGGGGATTCTTAATTCCAGACGGCGATTCTATCACTCCGGCGAAACGGATGATCTTGAAACCGTTTGTACGTGGCTCTCCAATCAATATCCTCAGTCAATCCAACTTGCGGTTGGATTCTCACTCGGCGGAAGCGTCATTTTAAATTATCTCAACCGTTTTAAAACAGAGAGTAAAATTTATGGTTTCACGGCAATTTCTGTCCCGTATGATCTCTACCGGGGATCCATCAATCTCCAGAAAGGTTTTAACAGAATTTATGATTACAGTTTTCTCAGAACACTCAGGAAGAAACTGGAAATAAAACGGCAGCAGTTTCCCGATCTGCCCGTTTTCAGTGGATCAACTCTATTCGATTTTGATGACCAGGTAACGGCCCCTGTTCACGGCTTTAAGGATGCCAAAGATTATTACACTCAATGTTCAAGTGCATTTTTTATGGATCAAATTCGAACCCCCGGTCTTCTAATTCACAGCAAAGAAGATCCGCTTTGCCCTTTTGAATACACACCATCTGAAGCAATAGAAAATAATCCTCACCTTTCCACAATTTTTCCCGAACGGGGCGGTCATGTTGGTTTCTGGAGCTTTCCGACGGGATGGATTGAGCTTACTATTGGTCACTATTTTAGTCATTTATTGGAAAATAGCTTCAATAGTTCAGGCAGCCCTTCCTTATCTTAACTAAATGTAAATTCTAATCAGAAATATATTTCCCGGCAATGTCAGGTCGCTAAACAACACTGGCAATGCAGGGCATATTTTAAGTATAATCTATAAAAACTTATGGTAATAATAATAGGAGCCGGACCCATTGGCCTGGCTACAGCAATTGCCCTTAAACAAAGAGATATTCCTTCACTACTCATCGACCGCGGATGCCTGGTGAACTCAATCTACCATTATCCGGTAAATATGACGTTCTTCTCTACTTCAGACAGATTAGAGATAGGAAATATTCCATTCATTTCTCATGGACCTAAACCCACCCGAAAAGAAGCTCTCGAATATTACAGAAGGGCCGCTGAGCATTATGAGCTTGATGTCAGGCTTTACGAAACCGTGGAAGAGGTAAAGGGAAACGATGGAACCTTCGAAGTAGTAACCGACAAAGGCACTTATTCAGCTGATAAAGTTGTTGTTGCAACCGGTTTTTATGGACAGGAAAATAAGCTGAATATTCCGGGAGAAGATCTCACCAAAGTGCTTCACTACTATGATGAACCGCATCGTTACGCCTGGCAGAATGTTCTGATTGTAGGAGCCGGTAATTCAGCTGCTGATGCCGCTCTTGAAACCTATCGTGCAAATGCAAATGTGACTATAGTTGTACGTAAAGAAAAACTTAAAGACTCGATCAAATACTGGGTAAAGCCTGATATAGAAAACAGAATTAAAGAGGGATCTATCAAGGGATACTTCAATTCAAAATTATTGGAAATCAGGGAGCATGAGGTGGATATAATTACACCGGAGGGCCTGAAAACTCTTCCGAATGATTTTGTTCTGGCTATGACAGGATACCGGCCACACTATGGTCTCATGGAAAAATTAAAGATTGATCTTACAGACGATGATATTAAAATGCCGATTTATAAAGAAGAAAGTCTTGAAACGAATCGCCAGGGCGTGTATGTAGCGGGTGTGGTATGTGGCGGAATGGATACAAGCCGGCTGTTTATTGAGAACACCCGTATCCATGCGGACCACATTGCGAAAGATATTTCGGAAAAGTTATAGACTTAGGATGCTTCAGCGGATCTTTAAATAGAAGAGATAAAAAAAGAGGGGCAAGCGACCCATATCACGCCGCTACGACCTGCTACCGCTGCTGCCTTCCGACCCTGACGGAGTTCACAGGGAGCTGGCTGTATGGAACTTGCCCCAAGCCAAAAAGATAAAACTTTTTCGAACCTAAATAAAGCTCAAATGCCCCATTTATTTCGCTTTCTGCAAATGAATGGCAGCGAATCTCCGAATGCCAGCACCCTAAAGTATATCCGCAAGGGCTTCCTCCAGATCTTCGAATTCATAGCTAAACCCGGCCTGCTGAAGTACAGCAGGCTGCACCCGCAGGCTTTCCAGTGCCAGTTTTGATCCCTCACCGAGCACGATTTTCAACGCAAATTCAGGCACTTTGAAAAAGGCCGGGCGGTTCATCACATTTCCAATTGTCTGGGCAAATTCGTTCATGGTTACGGGATTGGGCGAACACACGTTATAGGCTCCTCTTATGGATTCATTTTGAATGGGATACAATATTGCACTGCAAAGATCTCTCATATGTATCCACGAAACATATTGATTGCCACTGCCAACCGGGCCTCCTAAAAACAACCAGAATGGAAGTTTCATTTTCTCCATCAATCCCCCGTCGTCTTCAAGTGTAGGAGCAAAACGTGGATTAACTACACGTACACCTGATTTTTCTGCACGTTTGGCTTCGTTTTCCCAGTCTACACAAAGTTTACCCAAAAAATGATCAGCCGGCGGTGTTTTCTCATCAATCTTTTCATCACCATGGTCACCATAAATACTGACTCCTGAAGCCGAAATCAACAAGTCTGGTTTAGAAACGGCTTTTTCAATGATATCAACAAGTTTTCGGGTAGTATTAATTCTGCTGTTGTAGATTTTCTGTTTAACGCGATCGTTCCATCTGCCAAAAAGATTGTGGCCAGCCAGGTTAATGATAACATCCGCCTGCTCTACGGCTTCTTGTAAGTCGTTATTCCAGCCCACAAATTTCCGATTATCCGCTTGTTCTTCGGTATATTTTTCCGGTGATCTTGTTATGATCGTAAGATAGTGCCCGTCTCTCATTAATCGTTCACCCAGATACGTTCCAATAAATCCGGTCCCTCCCGTAATTAGAAACTGTTTGTCTTTACTCATGATCGTCTAATTGAATGAAAGTATAGATTTATGTATTTCCCTCTAATAAGCTACACAAATATAGAAAAATAGAAATAGAGAAATGGAGACGTAAAGATCATGGCATCAAAACGGTCGAAAAGTCCTCCATGCCCAGGCAGCAGAGATGAGGAATCTTTTACATTTGCTATCCGCTTTAATCTGCTTTCAAGTAAGTCACCCAAAGGACCGGTAATACTTACAATGAACGCACCAGGTATAAGCTGTGCCAGTGTTATGTTATCTGGAAAAGAATCTGCTATAATCCAAACTATTAAGACTCCTGCCACCGCACCTAACGTGCCAAATCCAAAACCTTCCCATGTTTTGTTGGGACTTATATTTGGAGCCATTTTATGTTTTCCGAAAGTTTTTCCGCCGAAGTAAGCGAATATATCATTTCCCCAGATCATGAAAAACAGGGCCAGCATTAACCAAAAACCCTGGGGATTTTCTCCAATCTCTCGCACATATACAGCCATTAAGAAACCCATAGGCGCATAGAAAGCAATAAATAAAGTACTCATCCATCTGCGTCCAAATTTGATATTACCGGGCATTAACAGTGTTAGAGACGGTAACACAGCACCCAGAGCTGTAAGAACAATCACCAGTGGTGGCATATAAGGAAAAAACCATAGAATAGCGGCAAACACAATGCTGATTAAAAAAAAACCGGGAAAACCGGTACTTTTCATCAGGCGGTCTACTTCCCAGGTTGTTCCCAAAGCGAGAATCGCCATCATCGTGTTAAAATATAAACCGCCAAGCCATGCCAGACCTATAAATACCAGCGCAGCAGGTATGGCAAATAAAATTCGCTTTGTTAGTTCATTCAAAATAAATCAGGACTCTTCGTCAATTTCATCCTGAAGAGCAGAAAGCAATTTTCTTGCTCGTTTCTCAAACTCTTTGGGTACATATAAATAGATAAGAGACATTTCACCAACGTTGATGCTATGTGCTGAATCACGTTTGTTCAGGATGTTAGAGGGTATTCTGTTATTGGATAGGTAATTTTTTGCCATCTCTACCTCAAATTCAATATGGCCTTCCATTACACACACCCAGTTTTCGATCTTATTAGGCCCGGAACTCTTAAAAAAACTCATGATTTTAACTGATAGTTGGAATTACGATATAAAACATTAACCATAAATAGGGTTAAAACAATGCTTACACCAAGCATCCAGAGGGGCGGCAACACATCTGGCGTCATATCGGCAAACGCACGATCAGGCATAAACGTACCCATAATAACTGCAGCACCGTTATTAACAAAATGTGCAAGCACTGCAGGCCAGATAGAACCACTCAGCCAAGTTAATAATCCCATTACGGCGCCAAGAGTTGCTAAAGGTAGCAAGTTCGTTAACTGAAGATGAAACAGTGCAAAAACAATACTTGAAAAAACAAGCGCTAACAGGATACCTCCACTCTTTTCAAATGCCCTTAAAATATATCCCCGGAACAGAATCTCCTCCGCAAAAGCCGGCACAAGAGCAATATGCAACAGTCCAAAAAATAATACACCGTCTGCTCTTAGAAAATCTTCGAACATTTGGTATTGATTTTGCTGCATTTCTTCTAAAAACTCAGGTACAGGAAGGAGTGAGTTAAGATAACCCAAAAACATAATAGTAGGCTGAATCACCAAAATAAATACAACTGCAAAAAGCATATATTTTGGGGTTTTTTCATTCCAGGTAATCCGTAAAAATGTTCTTTTTTTCTCTGAACTGGTATGGAGGCCTACTACAAGAAATGTTGCGAGACCAAAACATAAAATTTGCCCTACAGAGTTTCCAATAAACAGAATATCGAGCCGGCTTTCCATTGCAGCCATTAGTTCCTCTGCTGTTGAAACTGCACCGGTTGCAAAAAGTATGGTGACAGCTGTAACTGCAACGATAACCTGGGATACTACAAATACAACTACCAGCCAAAGTAGTGCCATACCCCAATGCGAAAAGCCTTTTTGCTCAACCCACGGTCTGTTTGGCCAGTTTATAGATGATGGATCTGATTGAAAATTATTCAACTTCTAAAATGTCTCCTGATCTTCTTTCTTTGCAAAAATTTTAACGCCAATCATAGCCGAAAGCAGGTTTAAGATTCCATACATTGGTATTCCCCACAGAATTTGCGCTCCAAACGATTGTTGAGAGCGTACCGATTCAGCCATACCGTCGATCATCTGTTCTTTTTGACCGGAAGGAAGATCCATAGCTTCAATATTTGCAATAGTAGCTTCAACCAGATTTTCTATGTAATCGGGGTCAATATAATTCCATATTTCATTTAATACAGCTGTAATAATTACAATAATGGCACCGGTCATGAATCCAAGAGCAGCTCCCTGCCCCAATTTAATAAAAGGTGTTACCTCTTTTGTGAAATGCCATACAGCAAGTGCACCTGCAAAACAAGTTATTAAACAGATAATAACTCCTCCCATCATTGTAGGTGAGAGTAAGGATCCTGAAGGTTCTGAGCTAATTTGCTGATAGCCGATCGCCAGGCCAATTGCAAATGTTATGACACTGAAAATCGCTCCTACAATGCCGGCAGAAGGTAAATAATCACTTAATGTCAGTTCATCAGATGATTGATGTTGTTCTATTTCCATCATAATAATTATCTATAATTTTGATTGTTGTAGATAGAACAGATCTGCCAATGAAATTGGAATTGCCAACCCCAGAAAACTCCCCAATAAAGCTCTCGAGTGATTGGTGTTTTGCCATAATTCTATCATATTGCCCGCGTAATCAGCTATTTGTATTAAAACCGCTGCTAAAAGTAAGAAAACTGGCCATCTGTTTCCCACTGTAAATTTGTTAATAAATGGTATTAACATCCAACCGATTGAAATGCCTGTAAATATACCAAAACAACGTGTGTTTACAGCCATATACCAGCCATCCACCGAATACGTTCGATCCGGATGCTGATGGCAAATTCCATAGAACATTTTTCCAGTCCAGTGTTGCCCGGTGCCGGAGCCTGAACCCCATAACAACTCTCCAAATGAGATTGCAAGAACGAATAAACTGCAGGCCAGTACGATCAGATAAAGAAAAGGATGCGAAAGTTTCATCACATTCTCAATTTTTCCAAATAATTAACCGGTACTTTTACCGGGCAACTCGCTTGGTAATCTACAAAACAGCGTAACCCCTGCCCTAATTCATGCAAGGCTCCTGGCCTGCAGGTTGTTATCAAATAAAGAATGTAAAGCATATACCAAGATTCTTTTAATAACATCACTCTCACTCTTACCTTTTTATCATAAAAAACTCCTGGCATTCACTACCCGATCTTCATTTATATTACCGGGCACATAAATCCATTATTATCAAATGATCACTTAGCAATCCCAACGGAACGCACCCTTTTAGTTCTGGCAACTTCAACCATTCAGGAGACACATTTCCCTTTAACCTGTTCAGAATATCAATTCCTAAAATCTTGATGGAATGAGAAAGTGGAATTATATCAGGAAAATCGATCAGTGTCTTTTATGCATCGCCGGTTGTCCATACTCCCATCGAAGCATATTTATCAATCCGCTGGTCAATTAGTTTATCGGGTTTCATTTTATTCAGGCGTTTCAGACCTTTGAGGCAATATTCCTTTACTGCATCTGCAGCCTTATCATAATTTCTGTGCGCTCCGCCTACAGGTTCGGGCACTATGCCTTCAATAACCTTTAATTCGAGCAAATCTTTGGCAGTTGGCTTAAGTGCGGCTGCAGCCTGCTCTTTGTAATCCCAGGTTTTCCACAAAATAGAAGAACAGGATTCGGGGGAAATAACAGAATACCAGGTATTTTCCATCATATATACTTCATTTCCCATACCAATGCCAATTGCGCCGCCACTGGCACCTTCACCTATTACTATACTTATAAGCGGCACTTCGAGAGTTGCCATCATTTTTAAATTTTTGGCAATCGCTTCTGCCTGACCTCTCTCTTCTGCTTCAAGGCCCGGGAATGCACCGGGGGTATCGAGCAGTGTAATTATGGGTATTCTAAATTTCTCGGCCAGTTTCATCAGTCTGTAGGCTTTTCTGTAGCCTTCGGGGTTGGCCATGCCAAAATTTCTGTACTGCCGGCTTTTGGTATCTCTGCCTTTTTGGTGACCGATTATCATCACTGATTGAGTGTCGATTGTACCAAAACCGCCTACAATAGCATGATCATCCCCATAATATCGATCTCCATGGAGTTCAATAAAATCATTCGTTATTCGATCGATATAGTCAAGAGTATATGGACGTTCGGGATGGCGGGCGAGCTGAACTCGCTGCCACCGGGTCAGGTTTGAAAAGATCGATTCCCGAAGCTGCTCAGCTTTTTTCCTCAGTCTGTCGATCTCCGGTTTCAGAACGCCATCGCCAACTGACAGATCCTGAAGTTCCTGAATTTTTTCTTCAAGATCCGCTATCGGTTTTTCAAAATCGAGATATTGCATTGTAACAAGTTTGTGTTATTGTAAAACTAACTGTGCTGAATATAGCAACTTTATTCTCTAATAGTATTTCATTTCTAAGCCGGCTATTTCTCCTCAATATTCATTTTCTCGGCAAAATAATTACAAAAATCGCGCATATCACCGCTAATGCGAGTATCGTTCGTTGAATTTTCGAGTGTGTTTGCCATAGTTACCAGTGTTTGATGGAAAAATATTTTCATCTCATCTACTGTCATATCTCGTGTCCATAAGTCCAGGCGAAGAGTATCTTTTTGATTATGATCCCAAAGGGCCAATAACATCGCGCGGCATGAAGCTTCATCATAACCATCAAGGTCGGTTGCATTCCATCGTATATCTGTCGGAATATTTTTATTATCGAGTTCAACTTCGATATTTATTTTTTTTGTATTCGATGACATATCAAGCGTTTTATTATTTAATTATTTTGGCACACAATTAGTTCTGAGTGTTTCTAATACATGGACGAACTCGGGGGGCAGTTCAGAATCAAATTCCATATACTCATCTGTTACCGGATGCACAATACCTAAAGTTTTAGCATGCAGCATCTGGTCTGTGATTTTAGAAAACAGATTATTAAACATCTGCTTTCTGCTTCCAGTATTGGGCCCATATCGCACAGCAGCTCCGCCATATGTTGTATCACCAAATACATAGTATCCTTTATGCTGCATATGAACCCGGATTTGATGAGTCCTTCCCGTTTCAAGATTGACTTCTAAAAGAGCCAGGTGATCAAATCGTTCAATCACTTTAAAATGTGTGATTGCCTCTTTGCCTTTTCCGTGTGGCAGTACGGTCATTATTTTTCTGTCTTTGGGAGATCGCCCAACATTCTCCTCTATGGTGCCGGAATCGGGCGGTTTGCCCCATACTATTGTCCAATATGTTCTGTTGGCTGTTTTCTCAGCAAATTGCTTCGAGAGTTTTTGATGCGCAACATCATTTTTGGCCACCACCAGGAGACCGCTGGTATTTTTATCGAGCCGGTGAACGATACCGGGGCGCAGGGTGTCTTCGTCCGTTTTCGATAAATTTTCCTGTGTGTGATACATTAAACCGTTCACGAGTGTTCCCGACCAGTTACCGAAAGCGGGATGAACCACCATATCATCAGATTTATTTACGATGATGATATCATCATCCTCATATACTATATCCAGATCCATCTTTTCCGGTTCCGCCTCCGGAGGTGGAGGTTTGGGAAGCCTGATTTCGATTTTATCACCCGGTTGCATCCTGTAGGATGGTTTCTCCAGCTTACCATTCACCTTTACGTATCCATCCTTGATAGCGTTCTGCACCTTGTTCCGGGTGGCATTTTGAATAAATGATGTGATGTATTTATCGAGACGGATATCAGAATTTTGACCTTCCGGTACTTCGAGCAAATATTCTGTTGTTGTTTTATTCTCTTTCTGTGCAAGCATGGGACAAAAATAGTAAAATATAGTTCGAATACGAGCTTTTTTACTGGTCTAAAAAATAATAAAAATAAAAGTGTAAGGGATAGGCCGAATTTGGATCATACGAGTGACTATTGATTAAGATGGAAAAAAATATTCAAGCAGAGGGCTTTCGGGGTTTAATTTTGTTTTTGCGGGGGAGTTAAAGCCACATCCATAGAACTTTGGGTGTGGCTTTTTTGAACACTAATAAACGGCGATAACCAAGAGATTTAGTAGAATCGGGATCAATCCAGCTGTTCAGCCGATATTTTTTTTCTTAAATAAATTTCTGTCTCATAGCGATTATTATCTCTCAATAGTTCAATATTCATTTCATTGCCTTCATTGTATTCTCTTAAAAGCGCCCATGCGTGCATTTCACCAACTACACGTTCATCCCCAATCCTCAAAATAATATCGCCCGGCATAACCCCGGATTCATAAGCAGGGCCATCTTGATTTACGCTTGTTACCAACAATCCCTGTACGTATGGCAGCCTGTATCGATAAACAAGTTGCTCAGTCATACTGGTAAATTCCATTCCCAGATTGTAATCCAATACCACGCTTCCGCTGGTTAGAAGTTGTGAAATTATTCTGTCAATTCGGTTGCTTGGAATTGCAAAACCCAGCCCGACAAACCCTGCACCAGTGCCTCCGGTATAGATAAAAGTGTTTATTCCAATTACATCTCCATTGCTGTTCAGCAGCGGCCCACCTGAATTTCCACTATTGATAGAAGCATCTGTTTGAATCATGTCTACATATACACGCGGATTAGAGGGATCAGGCCGGAAATCCCGATTAAGTGCGCTTACCACGCCAACTGTTACGGTTGGCTTGTCATCTTCGAACAGGCCGAATGGATTTCCCAACGCAATGGCCCACTCTCCTACCCGCACATCATCTGAGTCGCTTAACTCAATAAAAGGAAATGAATCGTCCGATTTGATCTTCAGAAGAGCTAAATCTGTAAGCTCATCACTGCCAATAAGTTCAGCTTCGTAGGAGGATCCATAAGTGGTTGAGATTGTTATTTCTGATGGCAAATTACCCACCACATGCTGATTTGTTACCACGAGACCGTCATCACTAATTATAAAACCTGATCCCATCCTGGTATTTTCCTGCTGAAACCGGTCACCAAAGAAATGCTTGAAAAACTCATCATGGGGCAAAGCAGGCTTGTCTACCATTGCGGATGACATGATACTTACCACGGAATTACTTGCTTTTTCAACGGCAGCCGTAATCGCATTGTCCCGGCTGTCAGTCAATAGCTGTTCGGTTTCTGAAACAGGTCGTTCCGTTTCCGGGTTTTCATCTTCTGCAGGGTTATCCTCTACCATAGCTGCTGAAAATGGCTGATTTTGATCGCTGCCGGAGTCATCTCCGCACTGTATCAACAAAAAGCCGGTGAACAGCAAGAGCAGTTTATATAATACTTTGATCTTCAACTTTAAGTTTTTGTATCTGGTTTGACCCGATTTCGACCGTTTCTTTTATTGCTTTGCTGAGTGGGCCTTCATGCCATGCACCGGCAGCTTTCTTATGCCCGCCGCCTCCAAGTTCACGTGCCCACAAATTTACATCTACATCACTTTTTGATCGCAAACTCATCTTTACTCCATCCTCATCCAGATCTTTTAGCAAAACGGCAGCTTTAATCCCGGTGATACTCAATGGGTAACTTACAAAACCACTGGTGTCTGCATTTGTTGTGCCGGTTTCGTCCAGCATATCTTTCGTAACGGTCATCACTGCTATCTGATTGTTTTCAAATAGTTCAATTGTGCTCAGCGAACGGCTTAAGAGGTGAAGCTGTGGCAGTGTTTGATTAGAAAATACACGCTCCGCAACTAAATTTGGACGGAACTTTCCTCTTCTTAGGAGCTCTGCTGCCGCATCCATCGTTTCTGGCTTCACACTATCAAACTGAAGCGAACCGGTATCAGTAATCAGCCCGGTATACAGTGCTTTCGCTACATCTTCGTCAATCTGATCAATGTCGTGCTCTTTATATAGGTTATATATGAGCTCGCACGTAGATGAAGCATCGTCTACTGAGATGGAAAGATCAAATTCATCTTCAGGATTGGGATGATGATCAATCATAAAAACCGGTCGGGTTTTTTTCTTCTGCCAATCTTCATAGGAACCAAATCTGTGTGGTGCATTTCCATCTACCACAATAAATAGATCGCATTGATCGGCAAGTTCTTCGCTGGCTTTTTGCACCGGGAAGTAGTCTGTAAGCCAATTCAAGTTCTCGGCAATATCATCATCATTAAATGCTACAACATCCATTCCGTTTTTATGCAGCCAGATGCTTAACGCAACCTGAGCCCCTATACAGTCTCCATCGGGGCGGATATGTGAGAAAACTCCGATCCGGCTATACTTCTTAACGTTTTTGATGAACTCTTTAAACATAAATTCTTTATTCTTAGCATGAAAAATAACCAATCAAAATGATGGTTCCATCAATAGGAGTCAAGTTATATTTAAAAACGCTTATTACAATCACCAAAACGGGCAGCGTTTATGAAAATTGGTAAAAAGGTAGCGATTATTTTATGTAACGGGGAGCCCCCATATAAATCTCAGTTGAGCGATTGTCTTGATCGGGCTGATCTTTTTATCGCCGCGGATGGTGGAGGAAACCGGGCGCTGGAGTTTAAGCTGCAACCTGATGTTATCATCGGCGATCTCGACAGTTTCAACAAAATAAACGAGGTAACATGTCCTGTAATAAAAAATCCCGATCAAAACACGAATGATCTTGAAAAAGCCCTTGACTATGCCCTGCAGATGCAAATCACTTCAGCCATTGTTTTTGGCGCCACCGGGCGCAGGGTAGATCAAACCGTTAAAAACCTCTCAGTGATGAAACAGTTTAACGAACATTTTGATGACCTTATTTTCAAAGACAGATACAGCGATATAAAATTAATCGAATCACCTCACTCCGAAACCCTGCCTCTTAAAACATCTGTATCACTTTTCCCGCTTTCAGGTTCCGTACGCGGTGTTACAAGCAGAGGCCTGAAATATCAGCTCTTAAACGACACGCTGGAAAATGGGGTTTTTGACGGTTCCTCTAACGAGACCATTGAACCTGTGATGGAGATCACCTACGAATCCGGCGATCTTTTGTTATTCATCAATCATAATTTAGACTAATTACTGTGTCGGCAACACTTTTCACTGCAGACTGGATTTTAATTCTGCTCTACTTTTTTTTCCTGATCTGGATTAGCTGGAAAATAGGCTGGCAGGCAGAATCTGAAGAGGATTTTCTTCTCAGCGGACGAAAAGTGACAATCCCTGCATTTGTTGCAACCCTCGTTTCCACCTGGTATGGCGGCATTCTTGGTGTTGGAGAGTTTAGCTACCAATTTGGCATATCGCAATGGCTGATCTTCGGAATTCCTTTTTACCTGTTTTCAGCCTTTTTTGCAGTTCTTCTCGCAGGAAAAATCAGGCTCAATAAAGCTCTGACTATTCCCGAAGCAATTGCCAATCGCTATACTCCACTCGCCGGACGAATCAGCGCGCTGCCTATTTTTATTTTGGTAAGTCCGGCACCCTACATTTTGATGCTGGGAGTTTTATTTCAGTTTATGATCGGCGGGGATGTACCCTATCTTTTCTATGCTTCGCTGGTTGCTTTGTTCTCTGTTCTCTATATCACAATCGGAGGCTTTGGGGCCGTTATCCGTACCGACATTCTGCAAATTATTCTCATGTTTGGCGGTTTTTTAATGCTCCTGATGTTTGCGATTGCTGAATTTGGAGGGTTTGAGGTTTTGTTTTCCGAACTGACCGATCAGCATAAAGATTTCACCGGGGGATTTAGCTGGCAGTATATCCTGGTCTGGTTTTTTATCGCCTTATGGACTTTTGTTGATCCAAGTTTTCATCAGCGGGCAGCAGCGGCAGATTCACCTAAAACCGCAAGAAACGGCATATTTATTTCCATAGGATTTTGGTCATTTTTCGACTTTCTTACCTGTTTTACCGGTCTTTATGCATTTGTCATTTTAGGCGGCGGACTTGAAAATCCAATATTATCCTACCCGGTTTTAGCTGATCAGCTGCTTCCTATTGGTCTAAAAGGTTTGTTTTTTGTCACACTTCTCGCCACCATCATGTCCACGCTCGACAGTTACCTGTTTTTATCAGGCCAGACATTGGGACGCGACTATTTGAAACAATACCTGCCTGGTATTGAGCCAAATAAACTTACACGTGCCGGAATCCTGGCATCCGCAATCATTGGAATTTTGCTCACGATTATATATCCCAGTGTAATCGATTTGTGGTATGTAATCGGCTCGGTATGTATTCCGGGACTACTCATTCCGGTCTTGGGAATCTACCTTCGCGCATTTCAGCTGCGCATTTCTTTTGCTGTGGTGGCAATCGTGGTTCCAATTCTTATTTCATTTACCTGGTTGATTTTCGGAACACTTTATCCCGCTGATGATCAGGGATATCTTTTCATGGGAGTTGAACCTTTTTATCCGGGCCTGCTGGTTGCTCTATTGATCTGGCTGATAGGAAGAGAAAAGCAATAAATTGCCTCATTGTGACGGATGTACTCAGACTATAAGTTTAAAAAATGATGGTGACTTGGGCTGAGTGAGCAATCCTGACAGAGGAGATTTTCTGAATAATTTCTTATGTGGATTTTAGAATATTTCCGAGATTCAGTTTGTGTATCGGAATAATATATTTATTTGCGAACACATCTTTCTGGATACCAAGCAATCCTGTGCCACGAAAATCCACAATACAGTATTTATCACTGATATCCACAACTTCTCCAATACCGTAATATTCCGGTGACGGACCGTAATATACAAGATCCCCCATCTGGATAATATTAGTGGCTCTTCGGTGATATGGAAGAATTACCGGCAGAAGATCCAGCCTGTATGAAAGTCGTCGTTTTCTGGTTGCCATCTGTATTTTACTCTATATGCAAACTATTCGATAAATGTAAATTGTCTTGTGGTACTGTTTATCGAGGTAATTCCAATCCACTTTACTTCATTCGGAAGAATTGGCTCAATACGCTCGGGCCATTCGATTATGGAAACGCCATCCCCATATAAATATTCTTCTGCACCAATTTCAAGTGCTTCATCTGTACTTTTTAGCCGATAGCAGTCGAAATGATACACCGGGAGTTCGCCTTCATACTCATTAATGATAGAAAATGTGGGACTCGAAACCACCTTAGGATTTATACCAAAAGCCGTCACAAATCCTTTTACAAATTGTGTTTTACCAGCTCCAAGTTCTCCTTTCAGGCAGATAATATCGCCTGCATTGGTTTGTTCGCCAACCTGACGGGCAAATTTCCTCGTTTCCCGCTCACTTTTGCAAACTATTTTATTCATAATTCAGACACGGGGTTTAAGTGTGGCTACGGGCAATATCATCTCTTCCATAGCCGCACCGCCATGCTGAAAAGTATCTTTATAGAGGTTTTGAAATTTATTATAGTTTGTTGGGTACACAAAATAATAATCCTCTTTGGCAATTATATAGCTGTTTGCGTGAAGGGGCAAAGGTAAAAAATAATCTTCCGGTTTATCAATATAGATTGCTGCATTCTCATCCGCTTTCAGATTACGACCGAATTTATAACGTAAATTTGTGGCCGCGTCACGATCTCCAAACACTTTGGTATCACGCATGGAACGCACAGCTCCATGATCTGTAGACACAACGATGGTTACATCCTGATCAGCCAATTCCTTAAACATCTGAAGCAGAGAAGAGTGCTGAAACCATGATTCAGTGAGCGAACGAAACGCTGGTACATCGGGCGATAATTGTTTTAATACATCAGAATCTGATCGGCTGTGAACCAGTGTGTCCACAAAATTGTAGACGATGGCTGTAAAAGCTGACTGAGTGTAATTCAACATTTTATCCGCAATCCGCTTTCCATCCTCAGGTCTTACAACTTTTTCATATTTGAAAGACTTTGATAAATGATTCCGAGCCAAATATTTTTCCAGTAATTCTTCTTCATGCTGGTTCAGAGAACTCTCGTCCTGCCCCATCTCCCAAAGCTGTGGATGGCGTTTTTGTATTTCCAGCGGATAGAGACCCGAAAAAATTGAGTTCCTGGAAAATGGAGTGGCGGTCGGTAAAATGGAATAATAGAAATCGGTTTCAATGGAAAAATATTCTGTTAGTATACGCTCAAATAATACCCACTGATCGTAACGCATGCAGTCGATCAGAAAAAAGACAACGGTTTCTTCATTAGAAATTTTGGGTATAACCTTCTCTTTCAAAAGATCGGGGCTAAGCATTGGCCGGTCTTCAGGCTCTTTGGTAAGCCAGGATTTATACTCCAGCTCCACAAATTTGCCAAATGCCTGATTGGCCTGCTGAAATTGATCCTGAAGCACTTGTTGCAATCCCTGGTCACTGTTTTCGAGATTCATTTCCCAGTGGGTAAGTGTCCGGTAGATATCGATCCATCCTTTCCAGTCGGTTTGCACATTAAAACGGGAAGATAACTCATTAAAATTTTTCAGGTACGACTGGGCAGATTTTTCATTTTCGATTCTTTTTTTATCAAGAGTCCGCTTTATCGACAATAAAATCTGATTTGGATTAACCGGCTTGATCAGGTAATCAGCTATTTTGCTGCCAATTGCGTCCTCCATGATCGACTCCTCCTCACTCTTGGTGATCATCACAACCGGCAATGACGGTTGCAGATTCTGAATCTGCTCAAGTGTAGCCAAACCATCCATCCCCGGCATCTGTTCGTCCAGGAAGACAAGATCGAATACCTTATCTTTAATCATCGAAACAGCATCCTCGCCATTGGTGACGGGCGTAATTTCAAATCCTTTATTTTTGAGAAATATTATGTGCGATTTTAACTGATCGATCTCATCGTCAGCCCATAAAATTTGGTTCGGCATATAGCAATTTTATTTAAATCTGCTTAAAAATGAGCACTAATTGAACTGAAAATAATGAAAGCCGACCGCATTTGGAAGTTCTTGCCAATGACTAAAGAACAACAAGATCCTTAATATTTTTGAATCGTGCGGGGCCAATACCACGAATTTCGAGTAACTGCTCAACTGACTGGAATTTACCATTTTCCCGGCGCCATTCTACAATTCTGCCTGCGTACGCGGGCCCAATACCGGGTAATTGCTGTAACTGTTCCGCATCAGCTTTGTTTATGTTAATACGTGTTGTATCGGTAATCTGTTGTTCAGGTTCCGCAGATTCATAGGTTTTTACGATCGGTTCTATATCCTCAGGTTCAGCGATGGCGACAGGTGGAGTGGTCTCGCGGGGTCTGTACCTGGCCATAATTGCATCATGCTCAGCCTGCTGAATTTCTGATCGCTGGTGAAAAACCCGCTCCAGTTCCTCATAATTATAATCAGCCGTTGAGGGCGAAAAATCGATCAGCAAAAGTGCTGTACTTAATAATATAGAGATACACATAAGCACTGATAGTGTAATGCGTTCTACTCTCCGAATCTGTAATTTATCAATCCAAAAAAATAATTTTCGTTTCATAGTTTGCTCCTTTATTGTTCATCCTTACTTTTATGATCCAAAAATCAAACATGCCTTACATAAATTGAATAAATTTTTTTCGAATACATTTAATCACAATGGTGCAACTGTAGCGTGGTATCAAACTGGAGAAGGAAAACCGCTTATCATTCTGCACGGATGGGGAAGCAGTGGAGATGTGATGAAACCGGTAGCTGAAAGGCTTTCGAATATCCGAAACTGTGTTATACTCGATCTGCCCGGCTTTGGCAACTCCCCGGAACCTCCTGCTCCCTGGACGATCGGGGATTACGCTGAACTAGTCGTTGCATTTATTAAAAAGCAGTTCCCGGACACTTCTGTCGATTTTCTGGTACACTCTTTCGGCGCCCGAATATTACTAAAAATACTTTCCGGGCATAAACAGGCGCTGACAATAGAGAAGATGATAATAACCGGCGGAGCAGGCCTGAAACCAAAACGATCGATCAAATTCTACTGCAAAAAATTTGTTGCGGCAACATTGAAGGCTCCTTTAAAGCTTCTGCCGCCCTCAATGCGGGAGCCAGCTATGAATCGCCTCAGAGCGAGTTCTCTCTGGAAATCACTCGGATCTTCTGATTACAGAAAGCTGACCGGTGTGATGCGTGAAACTTTTGTGAAATCTGTAACAGAGTTTTTTGATGACAGCCTGAAAAATATACCGGATGAGATTTTGCTGTTATGGGGTGCAGATGATAACGCTACACCGATGGATCAGGCCAGGCGCCTGGAAAAAGGACTTAAAAACAGTGCATTGGTGCAGATTGAAGATGCGGGACATTATGCATTTCTTGATCAGCCTGCAAAATTTGCGGCAATCTCTAAAGCCTATCTGGAAGGATAACCTGGTATTACTACATGCGAAATTTTCATATCCTGATTGCTTGAATCCTGGTCTATAATCCTCTATAAAATACAATGGCTTTAGGATACTAAAAAAGCCCGTATTTAATTAAAAACACGGGCTTTTTGAAACACATTAAAAAATGTGGTGCCTATTCGTAAATCAGGCTAACTACATCAGTTGCACTAAGTCCTTTAGGAGTTTCTTCAACGTTAAACTCAACAGCTTCTCCGTCTTCAAGTCCCTCTTGGAATCCTAAATTCTCGATGTTGTTTCTGTGTACAAAAATGTCTTTTCCGCCTTCGTCAGGTTGAATAAATCCAAAACCTTTCTCAGCGTCAAACCATTTTACTTTTCCTTGTTGCTTACTCATAATAATATATATAGAATTTATACACCTAAGTGTTCATCTATTGAAAAGAAGGGCGATACCATGTCGTTTCCAAAAAAATTACCGTACCATAGGTGGGATTAAAATTAACACTTCTAATATATGAGTTCTTCAGACGAATACCTAATGAAACCTTATTACTTTTAATGGAAATACACATAGAGACATAGCAAAAAGGTAACATCAAAGGTCATTACCTTTAATAACCTTTGTAATTAATTGGCAGAAGTTCAGGTAATCAACTAATGAAATGCACCTTTTCGAAAACTGGTGCAATTGCCCTCTTCCTTTCCATTTTTTTTGCATTCTTCTTCATCTTCAAATCCTTGTTTTGAAAATGCTTCAATATCACCATTCTTTGCTGTCCTTCTCCAACGCCATTCACCTTTCACATCTTTATAAAGTTCACATTTAGGCATAAACTGTTCTCCTTTTATGTTGTGAGTTGCTATTACTGGCCATCGGCCGGCCACAAATTTTCAAATAACCGATAAATAATCCGAACTCAGGCAATATACACCTGCAGCACGTAACTATTTTATATAGATACAAAATGATTCGGGTAATTTTCAACTTTGCTCCAAAATAGTTGATACATTATGTACTGTCTGAACCGGATACCTTTGATATGACTTAAATTCCTCTGCCGGGTTCTATTTGGGTAGTAAATTCCTTCTATTCACTCTGATAAATTTCATTTTTAAAAGACAACATTTGACTTAAACTTGATTTAATGGAA
>CAYOLE010000004.1:28362-44205 GCA_964404705.1 uncultured Rhodohalobacter sp.
CTGATAAATTTCATTTTTAAAAGACAACATTTGACTTAAACTTGATTTAATGGAACCAAAAACTACGCACAATCTTGCAATTTTAATTGATGCAGATAATGCACAACCCTCCATCACAGAAAATCTTCTTGCTGAAATTGCAAAATATGGAACTGCAAATGTGAAACGAATATATGGTGACTGGACACTAACGCAGCTTCGCGGCTGGAAAGAGATTCTGCTGCAACATTCCATTCAGCCCATTCAACAGTTTGGCTACACAAAAGGGAAAAATGCTACCGACAGCGCACTGATCATCGACGCAATGGATCTTCTCTACACCGGCCGGTTTGATGGATTTTGCCTGGTAAGCAGTGACAGTGATTTTACAAAACTTGCCGCGCGTATTCGTGAATCAGGTCTTACTGTATATGGTTTTGGAGAAAAGAAAACACCCGATCCTTTTGTTGCAGCATGCGATAAGTTTATCTATACGGAAGTACTAAAAGATGATCCTGATGAGAAGTCAAGTAAGAAAAGACAGCCAATTAATGAGTTAAAACAGGATACAAAACTTGTAAATCTACTGCGAAATGCCATTGATGCTGCTTCTGATGAAAGCGGTTGGGCGCATCTTGCCCCTGTAGGCAGTTATATCGCGAAGCAGTCACCTGGATTTGATCCACGGAATTATGGATTTCAAAAGTTGGGGGAATTAGTTAAGGCGATGAAACTTTTTGAAATCGAGGAACGGTCTGTGGGCGAAGGTCAGTCCAGGGCAATCTATGTGAAAGATAAACGCGGTTAGCCCGTATTCCCACAAATTTTTTATTGCTTTACCTATTGCGGATGAGAAATGGCCGGGGTTCCGGAAATTAGTTAGTTCCGTCCTTCAACTACCCGCGCATAAGCCGATTTAACTTTTCGGCCGGCCAGGGCTTCACTCACATTAAACAGGTGATCGCCAATTTTTTCCATCCGGTTCAGATAATCCAGGTAGATAAACCCTGCTTTGTTGGTATACTCTCCTTTCTCGAGGCGTTTGTAGTGAGCGTCCATCAATACATCACGTGTGTCATTTATTTTTTTCTCGATTGAGATCGCCTTATCAAGATCAAAATCGCCATTTCCTTTATCAAGATTTTGTCGCACATGGCGTATGGCATTGTGGAGCAGATCCAAAAGAGCCCCTATTTCTTCCACTGCATCTTTAGGCAATACTATATCATTATTTTGCATGTCTTCGAATGTTTTAGACATCTGAAAATAGATATCACCTACACGTTCAAGATCATTGATAATGCTGTGAATGGCACGGATTTTACGGGTTGCAGTATCGGAGAGATTATAACTGGAAATTTTAGTCAGGTATTCAGCAATCTCCAGTTCAATGTTGTCGGTTATCTCTTCCCGTTTTTTAATCTTTTTCAGGAACTTCTCGTGCTTTTTCTGTTTTTTGAAAAACAGGCCCTGGAAACTGAAATGCATCTTTTCAATCAGTTTCGCAAAAAGTTCAACCTCTTTATGGGCTTGTTCAATAGACATCTCGGGAGAAGCCATCATACCCGAAGAGATATATTGGAGCCTAAACTTATCGTCAGAAGTTTTTGATTCTTTTTGAATTTTCTCAACAAATGTAATAATCCGGGGTACGAATGCAACCAGCAAAAGCACATTTAACACATTAAACGATGTATGAAAAAGAGAAAGGGCAAGGGTAGCATTCGCCCGGCCAATTTCATCTGCTGCTTCAAACACTGATCCTGCATCCGGGGCAAAGAATGTCATAATATTATCAATTCCCATCAGAAAAGGCTGGAGAATAAGAAGCATCCACGTTACACCCACAAGATTAAATATAAGGTGGAACCTCGCAGCCCGTTTAGCATGAACATTTCCTACGATTGCCGCAATATTGGCGGTCACCGTGGTACCGATATTCTCCCCCAGAATCATTGCTGCAGCAATGGGGAAGTCTATCCATCCCTGAAACAGCATTACCAGGGTAATTGCTGTGGCGGCAGAGGAGGATTGCGTCAATAACGTTAATACAGTACCGGCAACAACAAACAACAGAATTGAAAGAAATCCAAATTCGGTGAACTGATCCAGATACATGAACATTTCTGGGTTGTCACTAATATTGGGTACTGCGTTTTTAATGAATTCAAGTCCGATAAAGAGTATACCAAAACCGATCATCGCTTCGGCAAGACTTCTGAGTTTTTCACGGCCAAAAAACATGAAAGGGAAAAAAATACCGATCAGCATGATCGCTATTGGTGTAATTTCCATCTTAAAACCAAATATGGAAACCATCCATGCCGTCACCGTTGTACCTATATTGGCCCCCATAATGACACCGGTGGATTCAATAAACGTTATCAACCCGGCATTTACAAAACTCACAACCATTACAGTAGTTGTAGTGGAAGACTGTGTAACGGTGGTTGCTCCGAACCCTGTTAAAATACCCCTGAGCCTGGTGGTAGTCATTCCTTTCAGGATCGATCGAAGTTTCCCTCCGGCCACTTTTTGCAGGCCGTCACTAAAAACTTTCATTCCATAAATGAAGATCCCGAGTGACCCGACCAGTTGTAGAAAATCAAAAAAGCTATAACTCATGCAACAGCATAATAGTTGCTTAATGTTAACTTAATAGATTTGTAATCTCTTAAGGCGCACAATATACCATTTCTTATCGTTTTACTGAATCTAATCTTTAGTCTTTTCTTGATGTTTCTGAAGATAAGTTTTTCTATTTAGCTGGAAATATTGAGAGAAGGATCACCACACTTTCTTTTTAACCGGGTCAAAGAAATTTACAAATCGTCAGCTCTTTCGCCACTTGCCAAATAGATGACGCGTTCACAGATATTCGTTACACGGTCGCCCATTCGTTCAAGATTATGAGCCACCCAAACAAGATAGGTACACTGTGTTATTTTTGAGGGTTTCTCAATCATATATGATATCAATTCACGATTAACCTGGTTGTAGAGATCATCCATATCATCATCCTGACTGTGGATTAGCCTGGCTGATTTCTCACTCCGTTTGGCGTAGGCTTTCATTGAATTTTCGATCATATCTATGGCAATATCTCTCATTCTTGGGATATCGATGAGGGGTTTGATGTGGTTATCACCGCCGATCAGAATAGTAAGTTTGGATATACCAGCAGCGTAGTCGCCAATTCGTTCAAGTTCAGTGATGATGTTTAAAAGAGCAATCAGTTCTCTTAAATCGGATGCAACCGGTTGCTGAGTAGCGATCAGATTGATGCAGTCTTCCTCGATCTCCCACCTCTGATTATTAATTAGCTTATCTTCCTTTTTGATAATTTTTGCCCTCTCAACATCTTTCTCCGTTAAAGCGTCAACAGACCCATCCACTGCAGAAATTACCATTTCAGCCATTTCATTGACTTTATCCTGAAGTTCATCAAGATGATCCTGTATAAATGTTCTCATAAAATAATTCGTATTATTAGTTCAATCCTGTCTTGTGGGAAACCGAAAGACTAACCAAAACGGCCGGTTATATAATCCTCGGTCTGTTTCTTTTTTGGGCTGGTAAATAGGGTTTTTGTATCTCCCACCTCAATCAAATCACCTACATAAAAAAAAGCAGTTTTATCAGAAACGCGGGCAGCCTGCTGCATATTATGAGTAATAATGATAATAGTAATTTCTTTCTTTAAGGAGTGGATTAGCTCTTCAATTCGAAGAGTTGCCTGAGGATCCAGCGAACTTGTCGGTTCATCCATTAAAAGCACATCGGGTTCAACGGCAAGTGCCCGGGCAATTGATAGGCGTTGCTGCTGGCCGCCTGACAAGCTCACTGCAGCTGTATTTAGTCGATTTTTTACTTCTTCAAATAAGGCCGCTTGCTTCAGTGCTTTTTCGCAAACTTCATCCAGAACAGATTTTTTTCTTATTCCTACCAGTTTAAGTCCGGCAACTACATTATCATAAATCGACATGGTGGGAAAGGGTGTTGGTTTCTGAAAGACCATCCCAATTTTTCTCCGGATAACTACCGGATTTACATCCTCATCATATATATTTTTATTATCATAAATGACCTCACCCTCCACTTTTGCCTCCCTGGTAAGATCGTGCATTCGGTTTAAAGCACGCAGAAACGTTGTTTTTCCACAACCCGACGGACCAATCAATGCAGTAACTGATTTGTTTGCTATGGGTAATGAAATGTGTTTTACACCATATACATCCCCATATTTAACAGATAAGTTTTTTGTCTCCATTTTTAAATTCATAGCAGCTTGGTAAAAATTCGAGGTGTATTTATTTGATGATGGTACCGCAGGGAGAACATCGGCCAATTTTATTTGCTTTTTTATTACTGATTTATCATTGATGCTGCATCTTATTTCTTGTCAAATATCTTGCAACCGCAAAAGTAATAATTACAAGACCAAATAAAACTATAGCCGCTGCCCAGCCCATGCCGTGCCATTGCTCGTATGGACTTATCGCAAGGCTGTAAAGCCGTTGAGGCAGGGTGTCGGTGGGATCGAAGATAAATCCCCACCAGTTGTTTGGCAGATAATTATTTCCAAATGATGTAAACAGCAATGGTGCTGCTTCTCCGACAGCCCTCGCAAATGCAAGTAATACACCAGTGATTAAACCGGCTTTTGCAGCGGGCATAACTGTTGAGAGTACAACTCTCCACCGTGGCAGACCAAGAGCCAGACCCGCTTCCCTGATCGTCCACGGTATGGATTGAAGTGCACTTTCGGTGGTACGGGCAATAATGGGCAACATCACTACCGCAAGAGCCACGCTGCCAGCCATCCCCGAAAATGTACCCATCGGCTTTACAATCAACACAAATACAAAAAGACCTTTCAAAATAGCTGGCATCCCATTGAGCGTATCGTTCATCAGGCGCAACGACGGATTCAGCACGTGTTCGGGATACTCCGACAGCATCATCCCGGCTCCTATCCCTATTGGAACAGCAATGATCAAAGCAAGAAAGTCTACTACCACGGTACCAAGAATAGTATGAACCAGCCCTGTAGGTCTTCCCTGGATCGCCCTTGAGGGAGAACCAAGCTCCTCTGTAAAGAATGCATAATTGAGTGCACTGAATCCTTCAATAAACACATGCACTATAATGATAATCAGGGGCAACAGTACGGCTACAGTTGAAACACACAGCAGTCCAACCATGATCCGGTCATGAATTTTTCGTCTCTTCAGACTTTTCATATTACCTGCCCACCGCCAATTGAAAGTTTACGTTGAATATATGCAGCCGTTACATTCACAATAAGGGCAATCAGGAACAGTACAAACCCAATGGCCATCAGACTTGACAGATGAAGACTTTCTACTGCTTCACGAAATTCATTAACAATAACAGAGGGCATGGTTGCACCCGCCCCGAAAATGGAAAACGGCAGTGTGTTTTTATTTCCGATCAGCATCGCCACAGCCATCGTCTCACCAATTGCTCTGCCCAGTGAGAGGATGGCACCGGCCATAATCCCTCCTCGTGCATAAGGCAGAACAGCCATTCGAATTACTTCCCAGCGGGTGGATCCCAAAGCCCACGAAGCTTCGCGCTGTTCCTTTGGAACAGATTTAATAGCGTCTTTTGCAAGTGCGGTTGTGTAGGGCACAATCATCAATGCCAATATAATCGTGGCCGTAGCCATACCGTAGCCCATCGGATTCCCGAGAAGTGGTAAAAGATCAGGATAGTTGTTCTCTGCCCAGAGTGTAATTGGGGTATATACTGCATCTCTCAGCCAGGGAGCCAGAATAAATATTCCCCAAATTCCAATAACAACACTCGGAATAGCGGCTATTAACTTTACAAGATTATCAATAATTTCAGCCAGCCAGCCGGGAGCGTATTCGGCTGAGAATATCGCCACGGCTATAGCTGGAAAAAAAGAAATGAACAGAGCTGCTGCACTGGTTACTAATGTGCCAAAAAGAAACGGCCAGGCCCCAAAAACCAATTGCACGGCCGGGTCCCATGTAGTTCCTGTTATGAAATCAAAAAAACCGAATTCGAACAGGGCGAGACTTCCCTCCTGGAAAAGCACCCATGCCATTCCCAGCGTAACCAAAATAATAGTGATTCCTAAAACAACCGTAACAACCGTAAATATTTTGTCCCCAAGCCAAAGATAGATAATATTCGGTAGCTTTTTGCTAAGGTCGTTGCTATCGGTTTCGCTGCCTTGCAATTTTTCAGACTTCATTTTTTTCTAACTTTTTAACCCCAAATTACTTTCTGTGCCAGGGCATAGCATTTTATCAAGACAATTCAATAGAAGGCAAACTGTACTCAAATCAGCTCATTTTTTTCCAGTAACTCCACTCCAATTTCTTCTCCGTTCCACTTTAGCTGCCGGATCATTTCAATATTTTTCTCAAGTGCAGCATCGGGAATTCGGGCAAACCCCAGGGGTTCGGAAAGTTCCTGCCCGTCAGTAATGCTCCAGATCAGAAATTCCACCAGTTCCACCGCTTCACTTCGGTTGTCGATTGCGTTATTTTGGTCGAGGTTTTCGTATACCAGCATCCAGGCGAACCCTGCAATGGGATAGCCATTCTCCGCTGGAGTATTTGTAAAAAGTACTCGGGTATCATCGGGAAGATCGATATTTGCAGCTTCGGTGGTTGCCTCGTAGCTTGGTTCAATTACATTGCCAGAGCTATTTATGACAGCACCGTACGACATATCATTCAGGATGGCATAGGAGAGGCTGTTGTACCCGATCGCTCCAGGTGTATTGAGGACTGCTCCGGCAACTCCTTCATTTCCATTCCCTCCAATGCCCGTTGGCCAGTTTACGCTTGTTGAAAAACCAACTCTGTCTCTCCACTCATCAGATACCCGGCTCAGGTAACTGGTCCACACATTTGTAGTGCCTGATCCGTCAGATCGGTGAACAACTGTGATAGTTCGATCGGGCAGATCTACATCAGGATTCAATTCAGCAATTTGCGGGTCATTCCATTCTGTGATTTCTCCCAGGTAGATATCAACAAGCACTTCTCCGCTGAATACAAGTCTTTCATCAATTCCGGGTAAATTGTAAGTAGGAACCACATCTGCAAGTGTAATCGGCATGTTAAAAGCCCGCCCACCGGTTTCGCTTTCAATATCAGCTATTACATCATCAGACAGAAACGCCTCACTCATGCCAAACATCACGGTTTCTTCCAGAAATTGTCGAATACCGCCGCCGGATCCGATCGACTGATAGTTCACAGTTACCCTTCGGTTGGTCAGATCCCTGTACTCATCGGCCATGGCTGTAATAAGGGGAGCAGGAAAAGTAGCGCCGGCACCCAGTATGTTTATTCTGTCGGCTGATGGTGTCCTGTCTCCATTTCCGCCACAAGAAACAAGTAACGCAGAAAATAAGAAAAGAGTTAAGAAAGCTCTGAGTGAAATCATTATTGAAATTATAAGAGGTTATTACAAAATGGTATGAAAGTTTAGTCATCTGTAGGTCTTACAGGACAGATGTTAAACAGATCGTATTACCAAATTATTAATAAACTATTACCTAAATATTTCCTAATTATACGAGAAATTGGCTACGGTTAAAATCAGATAGATTTCAGCAGCAATGCTTAATTTTTGACTTTATTATAAACCTAACACATCCCCTTTAAAGCGAGTCTTGGCATTATTCAAAATTACAGAAGGAAATCAAACTCTGAAATATTTTCAAAACGTGTAGGCAAGAGTCGTTCGAAAAATGACATCTGAATTCGGAGTCGTTTCATCCGGAGCTTCTCCATAAAAAACAGTTTCGATATTTGGAATTACATGTAGGTTGGGAACGGGCTCAAAACCCAGGCCTATAAGTACCAACGTCGATTCTGCCTGATCACTAAAAGGGATATAGTCGATCGTTGGACCCTGCGGATTGGGAGCAAACATCTGATCTGCCCGTAAAATTGCAGTCCATTTTTGATTCAGGCTGATATTTGCAAATAAAGAAGCTACATCAAAGGTTTGGGTGATGTCGTCGGCTCCGGATTTCTCCTCCGTACGTGATTGAACGGCATACATAGCACCCAGGTTTATCCTGTCTGAAGTATATCCTGCAAAACCATGGGCAGCAGCGCGGATATTCGTTTCATCTGTCCTGTTGTAATCTCCATAGGCTTCAATCACCAGATTCTCATTGAACCACCAGGCCAGGGAAAGCATGTATTTTTTCCACCTGTTGGTTTCGGCCCCGATGCCGCTGCCATTTCCTACCATGGCGTGATACCTCAGCTTTCCAGCCTCTGTCAGCCGCCCCTGCAGCGCAATCCCAAAATCCCGGGAGCTGCCCAACTTGTACAAATCTTCCGGACTTTTTTCCACTGACCTGTATCCCCATATGTCTTCGATCAATCCCCATGTAGGTGTGGGTGAGATCCCTGCAATAAGGGAATGAGTTTCATTTATAGCCCAATTGGCATAGAGGTCTTTTACATACGGCTCCAGTATATCATTTGATGTAAAATCACCGGGACTGTTCATCTCAAACCGAATACGGAAGGCCACACGCTGCGTAATGTTATTGTCATACGTGAGATAGACACGCCGGGCCCAAAACCCGTTCTCACCCTCGAGATCCTCAATGTGATTATTTACCACCCAGTAAAAATCACTGTATAGCAAGCCGCTAATCCTTCCATTGTCTGTTTGCCGCGCATCCACTGTGGAGCCGATCATAGTTATTATGATAAACAACAATAGTACTTTGTTTATAAAATCAGGGTTGGCAAAAGGTTCACTGTTTTTAAAGAAAGGTGTAGTTTTTCCTGGAAATTGATTCATTACCTATAACTGTATATTTATGAAAAGGACTGAAACCAAAAGCCGGAGGGAACAGTCATTTCTCTGGATTATTATTATCATTTTAGGTGGTGTACCATCTGAAAATGAATCTGTCAAACAGAGAATGACAATTCCACAGTTACTATCAGAATCAAACCTTGCTGATATTGTTTTTTTAACGTGCTAAATATATGTTAAGAAATCTATTCCAGTATTACCTTATTGTTAATTGTTAACAACTGAACCTCGATTACCATTTATAATTGAAAAAACAAAATTGCACCAGGTTTCTTTTGTACTTACCAACGTCCCGGATTAATCCTGAAAAATTCAGTCAGTAGTCTGTATAGTCTGGGATGGCTGGCTTCCAGTTCGCGGGGAGATTCAATAAACGCTTCCATAACTACAGCAAAACATTCAGATGGATTTGTAGCACCATATAGATCCAGAACTCTTCCTGATCTCCCTAACCGGGCCGATTTTAAAAGTTCCCGGTACGTTCTTGACAACTCTTCTGTCCATTCGTCCCCTTTGTTCAGAGCCTCTCCGCGAATGGTTATCCCTCCGGAAAGTCCGTATTGCACATCGATCTGATGGGCAAATTCATGGACAACCAGATTGTGGTTATTGTTTGGGGATTGTGTAGTATCGAGAATATCAGCCCATGAAAGCACCACACTTCCGGAATCCCACGATTCTCCCTGACGTCTTTCGTTTCCTTCTGTAACCACACCGCCAGGGTTCTCTTCATAAACAGGTGCAATGTAATCATCAGGATAAACCAGGATTGATTGTAAATCGGGATAATAATTGGATGGTTCCTCCAGAATGAGAATACATGCATAGGAAGAAATCACCACCCGCATTTCATCGGTTAAGGATAAGCCTCCGCACCCTTCAAAAATTTTCTCATTCATAAATATTTTTAATCTCTCCTGCAGTAACTGCTTTCGACGGGAATTTAGCTTTCTGTACAGCCGTACTTTTTGATAAAGCAATTTTTCCCATTCCGCGGGAAATGTGCTGCGAGAGGCCAAGAATCTCTTTATTTGTCTTAAAAATGGCATAATAAGTGATCAGTTTGGGAAGCCTGTTTTTAAAAACAATGCGCTATTTGATTATTTGCGAATGCTAATCAGGTCTAATTTTGAGAATTGCGGTCTAAATGTTTATCAAACCACCGCAGAATCTGATTCGATACATCAGCGATAAATTTAGGTTCGGTGGGGCCGTGGCCGGTTCTCGGATAGAGAATCATCTCGGTTTCAACATCTTTTTCCTGCAGGGCCCAATAAAATTCCTGACCCTGCCCCAAAGGCACCCGCAGATCGTTTTCCCCATGAATAATCTGTGTTGGAGTAACCACATCTTCTATGTGATAGACTGCCGAATGGCGCTCATAGGTATCCATGTTTCCATTCCAGTATGAACCGCCCAGGTGAGCCATTAAATATCCGGGAATATCGGTGGTGCCAACCATACTTACCAAATTAGAGAGTCCCGCCCCCATACTTGCTGCCTTAAAACGGTCCGTCTGGGTAACAATCCAGGATGTCATATAACCGCCATAGCTCCAGCCCATCTCAACAAGCTGATCCGGATCGGCGACACCCATATCAATTACATGATCCACGCCGCTCATCAAATCCTCATAATCCCCAAATCCCCAGTCTTCAACATTGGCGTAACGAAAATCCTTACCGTAACCTGCACTTCCTCTGGGATTGGGCCTGAGCAAGGCGTACCCCTGCTCGGCAAAAAACTGGATGGCGTAGATTCCGCCACTCCCCGTCCAGGTTTGCCCATAAATCCCCGCCGGTCCGCCGTGTACCATCAATATCAAAGGTACCGTATCACCCTCCTCATAGCCCACAGGATAAGTGAGCAGACCCTCAACTTCCATCCCGTCATAGGATGTCCAGGTTAATACGTCTGTTCTGCCCGACTCAGGAAGTGAAATCTCATCAAATACCCCCGATATTTTTTGGGCTGAGAACTCATTCAGATCAGAATAGAAAATTTCCCGGGGTGAGTCTGAGTCTTCAAAAGTAAATACAATCCGGTTTCCAGCCCGGTTTACGGCAAACTGATTGTATATTCCGTCTTCCGGTGTGATGAGCTCAGGTTCACCTCCATTTACCGGCACCCGATACAATGAAGAAACGGTGTTTCGCCATTCCCGAATAAGCAGATTATCTGAATCCTCAAAACCCACTATCGTTGCATTGCGATCGTAGGTATGAGCCAGCGCCTGTGGCTCACCTCCTACTGCAGAAACCATAAACAGATCGCCAAGACCTACCGCTTCCAGCTCCCCGCCATGGGAAACAAACAAAACGTTTTCCCCATCGGGTGTATACAATGGATCGCTATCGGTACCCTGGCGATTTACAAGAGAAGTTACCGCGCCGCTATCTGCAGACACAGTGGAGATATTCATCTCATACCGGTCGTTTATGCGCGGACTGGGCTGATGGGCAAATACAATGGTAGACCCATCGGGAGACCAGTTAAAAGAGTCTGTATGAAGTTCATCGCCATATATTGCTTTTGCGCTGTCCTCATCAACCGCCTGCACATAGAGTCTTGAAAATTTCAAATCCTGGTTTACAATCATAACATCTCTTTTCTCCCGTTCACGTTTTTTCTCTTCTTCCGTTTTGGGATCGGTCATGGTATAGGCGATCCGGCTGCCATCAGGCGACCAGCTGTAGCTTCCAACTCCATTTTCAGCGGATGTAATTTTCTGCGCTTCACCACCATTCAGATGCATTTTATATACCTGACGCTCATTATTTCTGGCTGAAATAAAAGACAGGTAACTGCCATCCGGGCTAAACTGCGGACTGGTTGCAGACTCCTCACCTTGTGTAAACTGGCGGTTTATAGAACCATCAGTACTCGCCACCCATATATGAGTCAGGAAGCTTGACTCTTCCTCCTCCATACGGGTTTCGCGAACGGTATAGGCGATCATAGAACCATCCGGTGAAATTTCCGGCGAACCCACAACCGGAAGATCTACCATTGATTCCGGTGTCCAGCTTTCAACTATAGTTTGGCCGTTTATTGTTTGTATGCTTAGTAGAAGAAAAATCGTGATAAAAAGAATGGTTATTCGAATGTGTGTCATATATGCCTGGATTTTTATTTGACTGTAAACGAATTAAATACAAGTAGAGAGAAAATCCTATGGAATATTTAAAAATATTACTCATTCCAGCGGAGCGATTTTCCGAAAGTTACAATATCTCGCTTATAACAGCCTTTATAAAAAGCCGGACCTGACCCGTAAATCATCCAGTTCGTTTTGCGCAATCCGTTTGCAATCGGGTGATAGTTTTTCCCGCAGTTTTCGATGGCGAACCAATTTACGCTCGTAGAAAGTTTTAAGGCATTCGAGCTTGTTTTCGAGAAACAAAGTTTCAAAGCGGCTCAGGGGTTTTCCGCTTCCGTACTCTATGTGAACGATCAGCCAGTCGAGAAGTTCGCATGATACGCCGGTGATCCATTCGGTCAGTAATCGGGTTACATTTGTTTGTTGAGACAGACCGGATAATCTCCATGTTAATTTGTAATACATCGGTGTTAAACGTCGTGTGAGCTGCACCGGTAACATGAGAGGAGATCGCTTTTGATGTTCCGCCATCCACAATAGTTGCAGCATACTCCCCATGGATCGGCGAACAGAATTGTGCCCTTTGAAACAACCGTGCCAGAACTTTTCTGCTGTGTCCTTATGTATTCTCATCGACAAGCGAAATTCCATCCCTGTATGATCCGTCTTGAGATAAACGAAATAGTATGCTTCGGTCTGTTTATTGGCATGATTAAATGTCGGGCGATACTTACGAATCAAGCTGTTTTCCAGAAGCAGAGCATCCACCTCAGAATCTGTTGCCTCAATTTCAATGCGTGCTATTTGTGTGATCAACCTCGCAACTTTTCGCGATACCTGGCCTGATTTTGCCCGCTTATAACTGAACAAACGTGTACGCAGGTTTTTAGCTTTGCCCACGTACAAAAGTTCGCTCCGGTCACTATAAAACCGGTAGATACCCGGAGTGGCGGGAATTAAATCAAAACGTTCTTTTCCCAGCCTATTCAACAGAATGGATTCATCTGGAAAAAATGATTGTAAATCCTGTGGCATTCAGTTTTTTGATAATGATAACGCCGGTTGCTGACAACGTGTTGTCAGGTCTCATCATCACCTTTAGATCCTTTTTTTTTCCAATATCAACTCTCTTAGTCACCCATTTGTTAATACGTATCTCCGATTTGCGTCCAAAGTTCTGGTTATCGAGACGTATAGTTACATTCTAATATCGGCAGGATATGAATTCTCTATTACCCTATGATGCGGCCATATTAAAAACTGTTTTAGACAGTTATCAATATCTGGCTACAACTCTCCTGAATTTTATTTGCAGATTTCTTTTCAAGGTTTATATTGTAAAACAACAAGAGGTTTTCGTCCAATATTTAATCCCCTACCATTATGGCCGATCTTAAGCCGATTTCTAAAAAAGCGATACCAGCTGCACTTGAGAAAGCCAGGCACTACCGCCTGCTGAACCAACCCTGGCAGGCAGAAAGTATCTGCCGCGACATTTTGCGCACCGATCCTGAAAATCAAAATGTAATCTACACACTTGTTCTTGCTATCACCGATCAATTTGAGGAAGGTAAATTTAAATCAAGCCTGGCCAAAGCCATGGAAATGGTCTCAAAGTTATCTGATAAGTACCATGCTGAGTATTGTACGGGACTTATCTACGAACGTCAGGCATTATCAGCATATAAACGACGTACTCCCAGAGCAGGCTATATTGCCTATGAATACCTGCAGCGTGCCATGAAACATTATGAACTCGCTGAAAAAATCCGGCCAAAATCCAACGACGAGTCAGTACTCCGGTGGAATGCATGTGTTCGCCTCATTCAAAAACACAAACTCAAAGAATCACCGGAAGAAAGGGGAACAGAACCACTACTCGATGTTTAGTAACTGTTGCAATTTTGGAATGCGAATGTTTTATTGAATTATTGATTTCACAATCCCTTGTGAATAACGGGGTAAACAAACGGAGCATATTTGAAGCAAATCTTTACGTAAATATGCCCAAGTGAGAGGCAGGCAGTACGATTTTGATCTTTTAACCTGATTAAAGGAATCTGTATGGCACGATATGGTCCAAATGAACACGATGTTCTGATTGTAGGCGGAGGCGGTGCCGGTCTGCGCGCCGCAATTGCTGTAACCGAAACCAATCCCCGCCTGAGTATAGCCGTAGTTTCCAAAGTCTACCCCATGCGGAGCCACACCGTTTCGGCGGAGGGAGGTGCGGCTGCAGTCATCAAGCCAAACGACAGCCTTGACGATCACGCGTATGATACCATATCGGGGGGTGACTGGCTATGCGATCAGGATGCAATCGAAGCGTTTGTGAAAGAAGCCCCCGAAGAGATGATCCAGCTGGAGCACTGGGGGTGCCCCTGGAGCCGTGAAGAAGATGGCAGTATCGCAGTTCGTTCCTTCGGGGGCATGAAAAACAAACGTACATGGTTTGCAGCCGATAAAACCGGCTTTCATATGCTGCACTCCATGTTTCAAACCACACTCAAATACGATCCCATTCAGCGGTATGATGAATATTACGTAACTTCGCTGCTTACGGATAATGGAAGATGCCAGGGAGTTGTAGCGCTTGAACTGTCTACCGGCAAAATCGAACCAATACTGGCTAAAAGCGTGATAATGTGTACGGGAGGTTGCGGTAAGGTTTTTCCGTTTACAACCAATGCAAATATCAAGACCGGAGATGGAATGGCGCTCGCTTACCGCGCCGGTGTTCCGCTGAAAGATATGGAGTTCGTGCAGTACCATCCCACAGGGCTGCCGTTTACCGGAATTCTTATCACTGAAGCAGCCCGCGCGGAAGGCGGTCACCTTCTGAATAAAGATGGTTACCGATATCTCCAGGATTATGATCTCGGCACACCCGAAGATAAACCAGTGCTGCGATCAATGGAGCTTGGCCCGCGCGACCGCCTTTCACAGGCATTCGAAAAAGAAAAAGAAAAAGGCCGTACACTCGAAGGCCCCTATGGCCATTACGTACATCTGGATGTGCGCCACCTGGGTAAAGAAGTAGTGAAAGAAAGAATCCCGTTCGTGCGGGAACTTTGCCGCAAATATGAAAATATTGATCCGCTGCATGAGTTGATTCCGGTTCGGCCCGTTGTTCACTATATGATGGGAGGCATTGATACGGATATTAACGGCGCCACTACACTGGATGGACTTTTCGCGGCGGGCGAAACAGCCTGTGTGAGCATTAACGGGGCTAACCGTCTCGGCTCCAACTCACTCACCGAGCTGCTTGTCTTCGGAGCCCGGGTGGGTAAACTGGCCGCCGAATTTGCATCCAGGGACTTAACATTCAATCCGCTGCTCGAAAAACTTGCGAGAGACGAAAAGCAACGAATTGAGAAAAACTTTTTTTCAGCCAATGGTAAAAGCGACGAAACAATTACGGACATCAGAAAAGAGATGCACCAGGCCATGGAAAACGGTGCCGGAATTTATCGTACCGAGAAATCACTGAAAACCTCGCGCGATGCCATTTTAACGTTGCAGGAACGCCTGAAAAGAATCCGGATCCGGGATGACAGTTATACGTTCAACACCGAACTCGTTTCAGCGCTTGAACTCTCCAGTATGCTTGATGTAGCTGAGACGATTATACAATCCGCCCTGGAAAGAACAGAATCAAGGGGATCTCATCAGCGTATCGACCACCCAGAACGCGATGATGATAAGTTCCTGACACACAGCCTGGCTTACCGTTCGGCCGGAGAAGTACCCAGGGTTGAATATAAACCGGTCACCATCACAAAGTGGCCACCCGGCGAACGAAAGTACGGGCAACAAACAGAATCGCAGGAGTCATAAATCACAACAAGGTTTAGAAACAATGGAAAAGAATGTTACTCTCCAGGTTTTCAGGTATTTACCGGAAAAAG
>CAYOLE010000005.1:0-13768 GCA_964404705.1 uncultured Rhodohalobacter sp.
GTCTTGAAGACAGCCAGATTACAGATATTGATTTTGTAACCCTGGGATCGGGTATTAAACTTGCGAGGGAAGTCTCTAAAAAATTAGGAGCACAGGATATAAGTGTCTTTAAAAAATTTGGTACGGCACAGGTAAAGCACGAAGAACTTGATCTTGAATTTGTAGGGGCACGTAAGGAAAGCTATCGCCGCGATTCTCGCAAACCGATTGTGGAAGACGGCTCACTTCAGGACGATCAGCTGCGCAGAGATTTTACAATTAACGCGCTCTCCTGGAGCCTGAACGAGGATTCTTTCGGTGTTTTACATGATCCTTTTCATGGTATCAACGATCTTCAAAATAAGGTGATCCGTACTCCAATCGATCCCGCCGCAACTTTCGATGACGATCCTTTACGTATGATGAGAGCTGTGAGATTCGCGACGCAGTTGAAATTTAAAATTGAAGAAGAGACATTTTCTGCAATTCGGAAAATGGCACATCGCCTTTCTATCGTTTCCAATGAGAGGATCACAGAAGAGTTAAACAAGATTATACTTAGCCCAAAGCCATCTGATGGTTTTGAACTTTTGCTTAAATCAGGTTTGCTGGAGCAATTTTTCCCTGAGATGGTGAAGCTGCTTGGGGTTGAAGTACGAAACGGGCAGCGCCATAAAGATAATTTTTGGCATACATTAAAAGTGCTTGATAATGTGGCAAAAGTGAGTGATAATTTATGGCTGCGCTGGGCAGCTATCATGCATGATATCGCCAAGCCTCCAACGAAACGTTTTTCAAAATCTGCCGGATGGACATTTCACGGCCACGATGCTTTGGGAGCAAAATGGACTCCTAAGATTTTCAGACGTCTGTGTTTGCCTCTTGATGACAGAATGAAATATGTGCAGAAACTTGTACGCCTGCATTTACGCCCCATTGCACTGGTCTCTGATGAGGTTTCAGACAGTGCTATTCGCAGGCTCATCTACGAAGCTGGTGATGAGATTGAAGATCTGATGATACTTTGCAGAGCCGATATTACCAGCAAGAATGAATGGCGTGTTAAAAAGTATCGCCACAATTTTGATCGGGTGGAAGAGAAGATCCGGGAGGTTGAGGAAAAAGACAAAATCCGGAACTGGAAAAATCCCATCAGCGGTGAAGATATAATGGAAGTTTTTGATGCAAAACCAGGGCCTCTGGTCGGAAAAGTGAAAGACAGAATTAAGGACGCAATTCTGGATGGAGAAATTCATAACAATCGGGAAGAAGCATATGAGTATCTTCTTGCTTTGAAAGATAAATTCAATAATAAAGAGTAGCCAGTTACTCCATTTACAATAAATTTATGGAATCAATTACAATTATAGGTTTGATTGCGGGTTTTTGCACCACGCTGGCATTTCTGCCACAGGTAGTAAAAACCTGGAAATCGAAATCCGCTAAAGATCTTTCCCTTGGCATGTACTCTATTTTTTGTACCGGTGTTGTGCTTTGGCTAACCTACGGCATTCTGATTGGCGATCTGCCAATCATTATCACTAACGTGGTTACCTTAATGCTTGCCCTGAGTATTCTCTATTTTAAATTAACCTTTAAGGAATAATTTTTAACCTGATGAGCAACAAACTTTGGGTGGCTGAGGCATTCGGAAAAATCAATCTGGGCCTGCACATACTGGAAAAATTGCCAACCGGCTATCACCGGATAGAAACCGGCTTTGCGTTTATCGAGTGGAGTGATCGTTTCGAAGTGCGCAGGGCAGATACTTTTGATCTTGCTATTACAAATTCGGATCTGCCCACAGATGGTTCCAACCTGATTACCCGTGCGTATAATGCATTTGATACCTATGTAGGGCTTCACAACCAATATCATTTTACGGTTTCGAAGCAGATACCTACAGGGGCAGGACTTGGGGGTGGCAGCAGCAATGCTGCGCTCACTTTTAGAATGCTGAACAAAATGGAAGATGCAGGCCTTACAGATGAAGATATTGTAGATCTGAGTCGCGATCTTGGTGCTGATATTCCATTTTTTGTGAAGGGGAAAACCGGTATCGGTACCGGAATAGGACAGGAGATTGAAGAAGCAGATATTCAACCTGACGCCTGGATTTTAACCATCTACCCTGGCTTTGAAAGCTCAACGACCGAAGCATATCAGCAATGCGTTCCCAACCCTGAGCCTGATTTTTCCTTAAAGGGTGTCTTGCTGGAAGAGCCTCTTGAACAATGGCAATACCTGCTGCAAAATGACCTGGAACCGGCAGTGATTCCACGACATGAGATGATTGGAAATATTAAAGATCAGCTAATCGATTTCGGCGCTGATTATGCAGCCATGAGCGGTAGCGGTTCCACTGTATACGGTATATTTGAACAGGATTTTGTTGCTATTAGTGCTTACGACTCGTTTCATGAGCTTGGTATGTTAGCCAAACTTACACGCCCTGATTTTAAACCTGATTATGGAATATATGTGAAAGAGTAGGGCCAGAGAATGGTATCTTCGAAATAATTAAATTCCGCGTATATTTAGTCGAAATTCAGAGAGGGGGTAAGCGGGGAAAATTAAGTTTTAAATAACTCCTTAGAAATTTAAACAGTTTCATTCAAATAAGATTATGGCAAAGAATAAACAGAACAACAGCGTCAGAAGCGGAATGGATGTTGATTCATTCAGAGAAGATATTAAACAGCATTTACGCTATACGCTCGCAAAAGATGAATACTCTTCAACCAACTGGGACAATTACAGGAGCGTGGTATTAAGTGTGATGGATCGTCTGCACGACCGGTGGATTGAAACACAGCAAAGTTATTACCACCAGGATAAAAAACGGGTGTACTATCTGTCGATGGAATATTTAATAGGTCGCTTGATGGATAACATGCTTGTAAACTTAGGAGTTCAAGACGTAGCCGCAGAGGCGATGGAAGATGCTGGACTCGATTACGACAAGGTCCGGAATGCTGAGTGGGATGCCGGGCTTGGAAATGGGGGTCTTGGCAGACTTGCTGCATGCTTCTTAGATTCGATGGCAACACTTGGTATTCCTGCCATGGGGTACGGAATACGTTATGATTACGGAATATTTTATCAGTCTATTGAAGATGGATATCAAGTGGAAAAACCGGATTTATGGTTGCAATATGGAAACCCATGGGATGTGGTTCGGCCAAAAACCCAGTATACTGTTCCTTTTTATGGCGAATCAGTGGCTTATCAAAATGAAAACGGAGATGTTCGTTTTCGACTCGAAAATACACATCCTGTGAAGGCTGTTGCCTATGATACTCCGATACCTGGTTATAAGAATGATGTTGTTAATAACCTGAGGCTTTGGAAGGCATCATCAGCCTCATCAATAGATTTGAAAAGTTTTAACCAGGGACAGTATATCGACGCTGTACGGGATACACAGCTCAATGAAAATATTTCCAGGGTGCTTTATCCGAATGATAAAATGTTTGTGGGCCAGGAACTACGGCTAAAACAGGAGTTCTTCCTTGTCTCTGCATCACTGAACGATATTTTACGCCGCTTTCAAAAAACGGAAGACGACTGGAGCAAATTACCCGAAAAAGTGGCCATTCAGTGTAATGATACTCATCCAAATCTTGCCATACCCGAATTGATGCGGGTGCTTATTGATGAGGAAGGCCTGCATTGGGATAAAGCCTGGGATATTACGGTAAAAACAATGTCTTACACTAATCACACTCTTATGCCGGAAGCACTGGAAAAATGGCCCGTTTCACTTATGAGACACCTGCTGCCGCGCCACCTGCAGATTATATATGAAATTAATCGCAGATTTCTACAAAAAGTACAGGCTGATGTAGGCGACGACCGCAGTAAGATCAGTCGTCTTTCACTTATTGGCGAGGGTGAAGATCCTGTGGTGCATATGGCATCACTTGGAATTGTGGGTTCTCATAAAATAAACGGAGTAGCAGCCCTGCACAGCGACCTGATTAAGAAAACACTTTTCCGGGATTTTCATGATATTTTTCCCGAACGATTTACAAATAAGACCAATGGAATTACCCCGCGCAGATGGCTGCGGCAGTGCAATCGTGAACTCGCGGATCTGATCACCTCAAAAATTGGTGAAGGGTGGATTACTGATCTCGATCAGCTTGAAAAGCTTGAAAAATTTGTGGATGACAAGAAATTCCTGGAAAAGTTTGTAGCCATCAAACAACACAATAAGCAGAAAATGGCTGACTATATTAAGGACCATCGCGAGATAGAGGTTAACACCCACTCAATGTTTGATATACAGATAAAAAGGATTCATGAATATAAGCGTCAGTTGATGTTCACGCTCTATGCAATCACCAAGTATAACCAAATCAAGGCTGACCCTGATGGTGATTTTGTGCCGCGAACAATTCTGGTGGCCGGCAAAGCTGCCCCGGGTTACATGCTGGCAAAATTGTTTATCAAATTGATGAACGACGTTGGAGAAAAAATCAACAACGATCCTGCTGTTGGTGATAAGCTTAAATTCCTGTTTTTAGAAAATTACAGCGTTACACTTGCCGAAAAAATGATTCCGTCGGCCAACCTCTCCGAACAAATATCCACAGCCGGTAAAGAAGCTTCGGGAACGGGTAATATGAAGTTTGCCCTGAACGGGGCGCTTACCATCGGTACTCTCGACGGTGCCAACGTAGAGATTAAAGAGGAGGTGGGGGATGAAAACATCTTTATCTTTGGAAATACTGTGGATGATGTGGAACACCTGAGGCGCGAAGGCTACAACCCTTGGGACTACTACAACGCAAATGCAGAATTGAAGAAAGCCCTCGATCAGATCCGCGATGGTTTTTTCAATGAGGATAAAGATCTGTTTAATCCCATTATCGAATCGCTGCTGGAAAAAGGAGATTATTTCCTTGTGCTTGCTGATTATGAAGCATATGTGAAAAAGCAGGAAGAGGTGGATAAACTTTATAAAGACCAGAATGAATGGAACCGTAAGGCACTTTTGAATACAGCCAGGGTGGGTAAGTTTTCTTCAGACCGGACCATTCGCGACTATGCTGAAGAGATTTGGGGTATAGAAGTGAAAAATTAGCACATTTATACAGGCCATGAGTAAAAATCAGAAAGATAAAAAGTCTGCGTTTTGTGTTGTCAATATTTTTAGAAAACATCAGTATTTAAGGAGACATCAGATATCTTTATGAAGAAGAGGAAGCTGTCCGGAGAAGAGATCAGGCGTTGACTTTTCAAGGCCCATTCTGAGACTGCATTTACTTATCTGATTGAAAAACCTTATTTTTGCACACTTAAATATAATAGAAACGATTGCAGTCAAAGATGTTTATCGTCTGCATTTAACCCAACTAAATAAATAACCGAACCGATGGCTAAAGAATTTGATGTATGTGTAATTGGAACCGGGCCCGGCGGGTACGTAGCAGCCATACGCGCCGCTCAGCTTGGATTTAAAACCGCAGTTGTAGAAAAAAGATCATTAGGCGGTGTTTGCCTGAATATTGGATGTATCCCCACAAAAGCGTTATTACGATCTGCTGAAGTGTTTGAATCGATCGCTCACGCATCAGATTATGGTATTGATGTGAAAGATTATTCAGTTAATTTTGAGGGAATGATCAAGAGGAGCCGAAAAGTAGCTGACAAGATGAGCAAGGGTGTTCAGTTCCTGATGAAAGCTAATAAGATTGAAGTACTGATGGGCACCGGTGTCTTTAAATCGGAAAAAGAGCTTTCAGTTCAGGATGATAAAGGAAAAGAACAGGAAACTGTAAAGGCCAAACATTTTATTATTGCAACGGGTGCCAGGGCGCGTCAGCTCCCAAATTTGGAAATTGATGGTAAGCTAATTATCGATTATGAGAGAGCGATGAAACTGGAAAAGCAGCCTAAAAAAATGTTGATCATTGGGGCAGGGGCTATAGGTGTTGAATTTGCCTATTTCTATAATTCAATAGGCACGGAAGTAACACTTGTCGAATTGATGAAATCAGTCGTTCCGATTGAGGATGAAGAGATTGGTAAAGAACTTGGAAAAATATATAAGAAGAAGGGAATCAATGTTTTAACAGATAGTTCTGTTGAAAAAGTAGAGAAAAAAGGAAAAGGTGCCAAAGTTACGGTAAAAACGAAAAAGGGCAAAGAGGAGATAGAAGTAGATGTGGTATTGTCTGCCGTAGGCGTGACTGGTAATGTTGAAAACATGGGACTTGAAGAAGCTGGTGTTGAACACGAGAAAGGTACTATTGCAGTAGACAGATCTACCTACAAAACGTCTGCAGATAATATTTATGCCATTGGTGATGTGATTGGAGCTCCCTGGCTTGCGCATAAAGCTTCACATGAGGGTATCGTACTGGTTGAAAAATTGGCGGGTGAAAATCCTATCCCGATCAAATATGATAATATACCTGGATGTACGTATTGCGAACCAGAGGTTGCCTCAGTAGGATATACCGAAAAACAGGCTAAAGAGGAAGGTTATGATATTCTGGTTGGCAAGTTTCCATTTTCTGCCAGCGGAAAAGCAGCTGGCCTGGGTCATGAAGAAGGTTTTGTTAAAGTTATCTTTGACAAAAAGTATGGCGAATGGCTTGGCTGCCATATGATTGGAATGCACGTTACAGAGCTTATAGCTGAGGCAGTTGTAGCCCGTGATCTTGAAACAACAGGTCATGAAATCATCAGCGCAGTACATCCACATCCAACCATGAGCGAAGCGATAATGGAAGCCGTAGCTGAAGCCTATGGCGAGGGTGTACATCTTGGGTCAAAGCCGAAGAAAAAATAAGTTTATTGCCAGAAAATGAGTGTTAATCTTAGTTACGAAAAAAGACAGGTGTAAAAACCCTGTCTTTTTTTGTGTCATGATTTTCGACGATTGAACTTTTAAGAATAAAACATCTTAAATTCATAAATAAATCATAATGTAAATTAAGGAGAAGTAGAATAATACTTTAAAAAAGGAGCAGTTGATGGGAGGTCTGTCATGGAAAAGCACACGGAAAACGACTTTAAATTCAGTAATCAGCGCAGGCCAGAGGTTGATCTTCGAAAATACTATATCCTATTCTTTCAAACAGGCCTCATCATAACTCTGCTTATTTTTATTGGTCTCACCAAAATTAAAATTACCGGATCAGAGCACCAGGAGATTGCTTTTTCAGAGCAGGAGATTGTTGAAATGGAGGAAATCATTCAAACCCGGCAGGAGCCTCAAGTTCCACCACCTCCGCGTCCGCCCGTGCCTGTACAGGTACCAAATGATGTAATTATTGAAGACATAGACATTATGATAGATGCTGAATTAAATTTTCGGAGTGACACCTATTTACCTCCCCCTCCGCCGCAATCCCACGATGAAGAGCCTGATCCAGAAGAGGATTTTTTTATAGCAGTTGAACAGATGCCTGAATTGATTGGAGGGCTGAAATCTATTCAGCAAAAAATAGAATACCCGGAATTGGCAATGAGAGCAAATATTCAGGGTAGGGTGTATCTACGGTTTATCATTAATGAAAGAGGTGAGGTCGAAGAGCCTGTTGTAGTACGGGGCATTGGCGGTGGTTGCGATGAAGAAGCACTTCGGGTTATAAAACAGGCAAAATTTACACCGGGTCTGCAAAGAGGAAGACCCGTAAGGGTTCAATATGCAATACCAATTACATTTGTATTCCGCGATTAGATTAAATAATAAATAATAATATTTCTTATCAGTTAAGCCCTTGTAAACGAGTCCTGCGGTGGGAAATTTATCGCTTTTTCATTATTTTCAGGGATGGAAAATTCTGTCGAAATATTTGATATCGGCTATTCACCTTACCATGATTCCTGGAAAATTCAGCGGCGATTGCAAAAGCAGTTGATTGATCAGAAGCTTGCATTTCGAAATGATACATTACACTGTAAACCTGTCAGCGATTCTTTTCTGCTTGTTGAACATCCCCATGTGTATACGCTGGGAAAAAGCGGTAACTCAGCTCATCTGCTTAAAAGTCTTGCAGAATTAAAAAATATTGATGCTGAATTCATAGAAAACGACCGGGGCGGAGATATTACCTATCACGGTCCCGGGCAGATTGTAGGATATCCAATTCTTGATCTGGACCGTTATTTTACGGACGTACATAAATATTTGCGCTATCTGGAAGAGGTTATTATAAAAACCTGTGCAGATTTTGGAATTACAGGGGGACGCATCGAAGGCCTTACAGGTGTGTGGGTGGGAGATCAAAAAATTTGTGCCATGGGCATTCGCTGTTCTCGGTGGGTTACGATGCATGGATTTGCCATGAATGTAAATACCGATCTAAGTTATTTTAATAATATTGTACCTTGTGGCATCAGCGATAAGAATGTTACAAGTCTTTCAAGGCTTTTAAATAAAAAGATAAATATACAAGCAGTTAAAGAACGAATAATTTCAAACTTCGCCGAACAGTTTGGTGTGAATATAAAAGAGATGAACACATCAACCGATCTTGAAAAACGTTTAGCCCGATCTGTTGTATAATCCAAAATTTGCGTTCCCTAAAGTTGCCAGTTAATTGAAGCGAATAGTTGGGTTACACCTTTGTAAAATTCACAGTATCTTTAAGTATAAAGATTATCATACGGATCAATTTTTGATAGCAGCTACATGATTAAAGAACTGAATGTTTTAGAAGATTCTTCCCCGGCTCAGCGTCGGCCTGATTGGCTTCGGGTAAAATTACCTTCCGGTGAAAAATTTAAAGAAGTATCCGATACCATCAGGAAAAACAAATTGAACACGGTCTGCTCTGAAGCACGCTGTCCGAATATGGGAGAATGTTGGGGAGCAGGTACGGCTACATTTATGATATTGGGGGATGTTTGTACGCGATCATGTGCATTTTGTGCTATAAAAACAGGCCGTCCGGAGCAGGGTTTGGATTGGGATGAACCGCACAGAGTGGCGGATGCTGCTTCAAAAATGAAGCTGAAACACGTGGTTATCACTTCTGTTAACAGGGATGAAAGAAAAGATGGCGGAGCTCCAATATTTGCCGAATGCCACAAAGTACTTCGTGAAATGATCGAAGGTGTAACCATTGAATCACTTATTCCTGATTTCAGAGGAGCCTGGGATGATGCACTGCAAATTGTAATCGACACGCCTCCGGATGTTCTCAGCCATAATCTTGAAACCGTGCCGCGTCTCTATCGAACTGTCCGGCCACAGGCAAAGTATGAAAGATCTCTTGAACTGTTACAGCGGTGCAAAGACCAGGGGCTTCGTACCAAAACCGGAATCATGGTAGGACTTGGAGAAAACCGCAGTGAAGTGATAGAACTGATGCAGGATTGTGTTGATCACAATGTGGATGTGCTTACTATTGGCCAGTATATGCAACCTACAAAGATGCATCACCCGGTTGTGGAATGGGTACATCCAGATCAGTTTGCAGAATACAAAGAAATTGGAGAAAATCTTGGCCTGGAACATGTGGAAAGCGGTCCGCTTGTCCGGTCATCATATCATGCAGAGCGGCACGTTTAAAACTTATCTCTCGATTCTTTACGCAATTTCTTATTATAGTACCGAATCGAAACTTATGTGGAATCGCTTCCGATGATCTCACTGCTTTCTGTAATTTTTATTTCTTATCTGATTGGTTCAATTCCAAGTTCACTCTGGTATGGTAAATTAGTTCGTGGAATTGATATCAGAGAGCACGGCAGCGGAAATGTCGGTGCTACTAACACGTTCAGAATACTTGGCTGGAAAGCCGGAAGCCTTGTCCTGGTGTTCGATTTTGGTAAAGGTTTGATTTGTACTCTATTCGTAAGTCAGCTTGTGTATCATATTGGGAGCGGTCCGGTCACATTTTATGCTAACTGGGATTTAGATTCAATGGTTTTGATTCTTTGCGGAATGGCCGCTGTTGCAGGTCATATGTTTTCAATCTATGCTGGGTTTACCGGTGGAAAAGGTGCTGCCACTGCCTGTGGCATGCTTTATGGGATAGAGCCACTGTCTATCTCTATTACGCTGGCACTGTTTCTTGTTATTATGTTTTCCACCCGCTATGTATCACTCGCCTCGATTATTGCCGCATTTGTATATCCATTTTCGCAATTAATACTTAGATATTGGTTCGACTGGTTTATTGATGGAAGTATTATAATTTTCAGCATTTTGATTGCCCTGGGCATAATTGTGAAACATAAAGGGAATATTAGCCGCTTGTGGAATGGGAACGAAAACAGGATTAAGTCGTTTAAATTATCATCAGGCCGGCTTAAGAAGAAAGGTACATCGTGATCGTAAACAAAATAAGTATCATTGGAGCAGGAAGTTTTGGAACGGCTCTCTCAGTAGTTCTGGGACATGGTGGATTTCCGGTTACTTTATGGGCAAGAGAAAAAGATATTGTTGATGAAATCAATAAAAATAAAATTAACCCGGCTTATCTTAAAGATGTAGAACTTCCGGATTCGGTGAAATCATCAGCTTCACTTCAGGAAACGGTTAAGGATTCAGAACTTATAGTGTTTGCCACACCTACACACGCTTTACGGGACATCGCCAGCGATGTAAAAGCTTTTCTCACCGGTAAAGAAATTATAGTGACTGTTTCGAAAGGAATTGAAAAAGATACGTTGATGACCCCATCACAAATCCTTGTTTCTGTTTTGGATGGTGTAACACTTGAAGATCAAATTGGAGTTCTTAGCGGACCGAGCCATGCTGAGGAGGTTAGTAAATTTAAGCCTACAACAGTTGTAGTTGCAGCCTACTCAAAACGAGTTGCCCGTATAATTCAGGAAACATTTATGACTCCAATGTTCAGAGTATACTTGAATCAGGATATTATCGGCGTTGAAATTGGGGCTGCTCTTAAAAATATTATGGCTATTGCCGCGGGAATTGTAGATGGTGCCGAACTCGGTGATAATGCCAAAGCGGCCCTTATAACGCGTGGACTTCATGAAATGAAACGAATGGGATCGGCAATGGGTGCCTCGCAGGATACATTTTCAGGGTTGACAGGGATGGGAGATCTTATCGTGACCTGTACAAGCGAACATAGCCGAAATCGGTTTGTTGGGTATAGTATCGGCAAAGGAAAAAAACTTAAAGAAATTGTTGAAGGAATGAATATGATTGCCGAAGGGATAAAAACTACAGACGCCGTTAATCAGTGGGCCGAAAGAAATAATGTTGAGATGCCGATAACAAAAGCCGTACATAAAGTGCTTTTTGAAGATATGGACTCCAGTGACGCACTATATGAGTTAATGACACGTAATCCCAAGGAAGAAAAGGTTATTTGAAATATTCATAGTTTATTCAAACAAAGATTGCATATTAGTAATCAAAATTTTATACCCCATTATGTTGCCAAACGGCGAAATAGCGATCTCAAATATGTCGCCCGGTGATCTTAAGAATCTCATACAAACCGGAGAAGGTCAATATCTTGAATTTAAACGAACTATTCCCACCGCTGAAAAAATTGCCAGGGAGATTGCAGCTTTTGCGAATTCCAAGGGCGGAACAATTTTAGTTGGAGTGGATGATAACGGATCCATTCCGGGTATTCGAGAATACTTTGAGGAGGAGTTTCTTTTAGTTAAAGCTGCTTATGATCATTGTGTGCCGGAAGTACCATTGGAAATTGAGCTTGTGCACGCCGGGCCTATCGATGTTATGGTAGTTAGAGTTGAGGAATCGAACCGAAAACCAGTTTATAATAAAAGCAAAAAAAAACGGCTTGTATATATACGTCGCGATGATGCGAGTGTTCTTGCAAGCGATGAAATGGTTGAGATACTTAAACAGCAATACTCAAACGAAGGAGTTACGTTTGAGTATGGCAAAAACGAACAGATGCTGTTTCGCTATTTGAATGAATATGGCGAGATTACCGTTTCCAATTTTGCGAATCTGATAAACCAGACAAGTTTCAGAGCATCCAGAATTTTGATTAATCTTGTGAGTGCAGGAGTACTGAAACTGTTCACTAAAAATGAAATTGATTATTACACGTTTTCCAATAGAACTAAAGAGTAAATAACAGAATGACTTTTGAAGACGAAAAACTTGACGATGTAATCTCTTCTCTTATTGATAAAGATCCTGATGAGGATGAGCATACACAAGGATTACCCGGTTTTCCTGAGGTTTCAGGAGAAGTTAGTGAGAATCCTATCAGACTAACAGAACGTGCGGCAAATCAAATCAGGAAGATTCACGCAGATGAAGAATTGGATGAAGAACTTTACCTCAGGGTTGCAGTAGAGGGTGGAGGATGCTCTGGATTGAGTTATAAACTGGGATTCGATATCCGTTCAGATGAGGATAACGTGTATGAATCGCAAGGCTTGGAAGTGATTGTAAACCCAAAGCATATTATTTACCTGAACGGAATAGAAATAGATTATCCTGATGGACTCGATGCCCGTGGATTTACATTCGAGAATCCCAATGCCAGTGAAGCGTGCGGGTGCGGATCATCTTTTGCTGTTTAACTGATTCATTAAAAAGAATACGAAAAATAAAATACCCGTCACAGTTCTTTAATTGAGCTTTGCGCGGGCCGATTCAGCGAGATCATGAATCTCTTCCCGGGAAAGGGAAAGACTGTTGCCACAGTAATGACATACAATCTCCTGGCTTTCTCCTTTCATATCTTTTAAGTCCTCATAACTAAGCATAGCCATAGCATTTTTGAACCGCTTTGGCGAGCATCTGCAGAAAAAATCTACAAGCTGTCTGTCCAGTTCTTTAACACTGTATGGAGAACTTGCCATTGCCATGATATCATCGATATAGAGATTGTCTTCAAGCAGCTGCGCAACCGGCGGAAGGTTTTCGATTGTTTCTTCCAGTGTTGTCATCACCTTTTCATCTGCATCGGGCAACCGTTGAATAAGAACGCCACCTGCTTCTTTAACACTGCCATCATTATTAATGGAAACATCAAGCAGTATTGCGGACAAAATCTGTTCTGATTGAGCAAGATAATGCGCCACATCTGAAATGATATCCCCATTCATAAGTTGAATTGTGCTTGTTTTCGGCTCAGCCTCATTGTAAAGAACTTTCGAGACCGTCATAAGGCCAAGACCAAGGCCGTCGCCTATTTGGGTCTCAGAACGGGTGTAATCAAGTTCTGCCGCCGGATTTTGTACATATCCACGGATCTCTCCTGCACGATTGGCTTCTGCTATAATCATTCCTACAGGTCCTTTACCTTCAAAGCGGAGTTTGATCCTTTCTTCGCCTTTCAACTCTGAGGCAAGAAGCATAGAGGCTGTTAATGCCCTGCCAAGCAGTACGGTATTTAAGAGAGACAAATTATGCTTTTGACGGGCTGTTTTAACCACTTCTGTGGTTTTTATAACAGAGATTTTAAAAGCGCCGTCTTTATCCATTCCCTTAATCAGGCGGTCTTTAAATCGAAAATCTTCTTTTAATGACATGTGTATTATAAACTTTCTTTTTTTAATAAGTGATGGCTTAGGAAACTAAAACAACCTTATAAAATACGGATAATTTTAAAAAATCATTAACATCAGGATTTGAAAAAATACAGGCATAATAGATCTGAGAATATTTTTTCTGGCAGCTGGAGAAGATGAAGGATGTGTTTAGAAAACCTACAAGGAAAAATTATGAAGAGGTCATTTTCTGAAAACGATACTATGGTTAAGGAAAGAAAAGATGTCAATCCAATACGAACCGAAACGTAATCGTGCCCCATTGCGGTTCTTGGGGAACACCGGATGGCAGGCGGGAAAAACGCCAGCT
>CAYOLE010000005.1:13868-40691 GCA_964404705.1 uncultured Rhodohalobacter sp.
TTGTTCATCTTCCTGAGCTATTGGGGGTACATCTATCTCTTCAATTTCTTCTGTAGTTTCAGTAACCTCAGGATCAATGATCTCTGTTTCAGGCGTTTCAATGACCTCTTCATCCTCAATTTCCTCAATTTGCTCGGTTAGATCTACCGGTTTTGTGGCTTCTTCTTCAGGTTGCTGAGGTGTTTCGACAGGCTGAATAATTTCCGGTTCGGGATCATCAGGCTCTTCTTCCGGGGGATTAGGTCGCGTAGCTACTTCTTCTGCCTGCTCTTCGGCTTGTTGGGCCAGAGTGCCGCTTTGAAATTCACCGAGTGTAACTTCCATGTAAGCCGGACGGTTATCTACATTAAAGCTGACATGATAAAGTATTGCAAAGATGAGCAGAATAAGATGTAAAAAACCCGTAATGCTCCATCCAAATCGGTCTTCTTTGTCGATATGTTTTGTAAACCAGTCTAACATTTAATTGGAGTCTCGCTCCGTTGCCATTACAATATTTAAATTTAGTGCGCGGCCAATATTCATTGCCTGTACCGCATCTTCAACTCTTGCGTCGCGATCGGCACGTACAACTAACGTACTATTGGGTTTAGCCTGATCTGCCTGTCTGATTGCCGTAGAAAGATTTCCACGAGTTACCTGTTCGCCATCCACAAAAAAGTTTCCTTCGTCGGTGATCGCAACAGAGATTTGCAGTGCTTCAGTAGTGACTCCTGCCTCAGCCTGGGGTATATTCACCCGTATACCGAAATTTGATACAAACGAAGATGTTAACAGGAAAAAAATCAGCAGCAATAAAATGATGTCGGTCAGTGACGATTGAGAAAACATCGTCAGAGGCTCCATCTTTTTGCTGTCCTTGCGATAATTCATTTACAATTCCTCTTTCCTTTTGCGTGACGGTGTTTGAAGGAGATCAATGAAATCGGCCGATGCATTTTCAAGTTCAAAAATCATTCTGTTAATTTTGCCCAAAAGGAAATTGTAGAAACCATAGGCTATAATTCCCACGATTAAACCGGTAGCAGTGGTAATCAAAGCTTCCCAGATACCACCCGCCAGCACACTGGGGTTTACATTGCCCTGCAGCGCCTGGATATCCATAAACGCCCTGATCATACCGGTAACTGTTCCCGTGAATCCTATTAACGGAGCAACACCTGCAATAGTTGCCAACCAATTCATTCGTTTTTCAAGCAAAAAAATCTCTTTTTTACCAGCATTTCGGATGGACTCTTCAATATCACGGATAGGCCGGCCAAGTCTGCGAATTCCCGATTTTAAAATTCTTGCCAGTGGTTTATCAAACTCCTCGCAATATTGAATGGCTCGTTGCTGGCTTCCGGACTTCAAAAGCGACTCAATATTATTGAGCATAGCCGCTATATCCATTTTTGAATTTTCGAGTGTGCGCCAGCGTTCAGCAATCACATAAATCGCTAATACCGACAAAATAAATAGCGGAATCATTAAGAAGCCGCCCTGGGTAAGTATTTCTAAAAAAGACATTGAAGTATCGTCTTCGAGCATTTGTGCCAGGGTGTCTGCTTCGGTGTCTTGTAATAACATTCCTAAGATAATTTTCATGTAGATGATATTTACTGTATTCGGTGTATAAAGTTTTGGTTTCTATAGGGCTCAGGTAGTGTTTCTGCTTCAGACAGAGCAGCCTGTACGGATTCGAACTGTCCTATTCCAACGCGAAAAACTACACGATCGTCAACTGTACGTTCAGTAATAACTGTTCGATATCCTTCCTGCCTCAGTTCTTCTGCTGTGCGTTCAGCATGTTCCATAGTTGGCAATGAATGCAATACTATCGTATACTGAATGCCGGAATTTTCCACGTAGTTGCCGTGCAGGCCAAATCTTTCATCTTCGGAAGGTGTATCCGGCTCTTCTGCAACAGCTTCCTCACCCTCTCCTACTTCTTCCTGTTCATCAGGTTCCTCAGTTTCTGTTACATCAGTCTCAGCGGTAACGGGAGGTTCATCCAGCGGTATCGGTTCAGCGATCTCTGTTGGATCAGGTTCAGGTGCCTCAAGATACTCACTTACCAACAGGTAGCCTACAGTTAGCGCAACAAATCCCAAAATAATTACGATAATCATCGTCATGGGATCGCGCGATTTCTTTTTATCGGAACTTGCAGGCTGATTCTTGACCGCTGATTTCGTTTTTGCAGTAGTTCCTGCTTTTTGGATGGTTTCCTTTTTCTGAGGCTTTAACTCAGCTGCAGGATTCTGGAAAAGTTTTTCAAATGGATCGTTGACTTCAGACACATCATCTTCCTCTTCCTTAACATCACCCTTATCTTTCTCACCGGAAAGTGTTCGCCCGATGCCAAAAACATCATCCTTATCCACCGGATCGGATGTAGTTTCTTCATCTTCATCTTCAACGGTATGTGATTCAGGTTTGTCGGTTGTATCTTTTTCAGCGGCCGGGGTTTGTCTTTTCGCAGGTTTTAATTCAACCGGTTCCATGCCTGCATATTGATAATTAATCTCTGTAGCGAATTGATCGGAAGCTTTAAAACTCAAATGACCATCTTCATCAAAATAAAACAGGCCAAAATCTTTAATTTCCAGTGCTTTGCCAGTGTTTGCCGAGTCCAGAATCCTGTTGGTGAGTTCATCAAGCTGTGCTTCCACTTCAGCTTGCTTCAAGTTAGTTTTTTCGACCAGAAGTTTGATCAGTTTTTCTCTATTGATCGTCATTCTGTTGCTTTATGTCAGGTTCAAATTTAATGATATCTCTGGGAGGCAATAATACAACCCTTCCATCATCATACTTTTTTTCAGATTGCTTTTGATGAACTTTATGGAACTCACCAATTCCATCAAGCAACACGCGATTATTGTTAGTCACCTGTTCCCGAATAACTTCTTTTAACTTTTCAATAAACAATGGTTTCATTAACTCAGTTTAAAACAAATATGTTATTCCAACGAATGCCTGAAATCCACGTTCTTCATAACCTTGCCAGACTTCATAATTTACATCATTGATATTTAAAAGTTTGGCGTAGATTCCCGCATTTCCTGTTAAGGCAAGCTCAAAACGTGTTCCTAAGAGTAGAAATGAACTTAGATCATCACCAACAGGATTATGACGACTACCTTTAAAATCAGCCCAACCCTCTACAACCAGATCCCGGATAGGGCGAATGGAGGCGGTTCCTTTTACACCAATTGCTTCAACAAATGGAATGAGTTCGTTACCTGCTAATCTTGGACGCTGCCAATATGCATCAGCACTTACCCAGAACTTTTCAGCCGCAAGCTGTTGCGAAAATGAAGCATAGAGTTTTAGAAACGATGCATTATCAAAGTTTGGCTGATAGGAAAATCGGGTTCCTGTTGATACATCAGGGAACATTTCACCACCTTCACTGCGTGTAAAATAGGCGTAATTGCGGACATGTTGAAATTGAACTCCACCTGTTAACATTGTGCCGGTAAGAGGCTCTAAAATCACTTCGCCCCTGAGTTCACTGTTATATTGATGAGATACAGGTTCTGTTAATCCAATAAAACGATTTATTTCACGATATTGGTTAAACGATTTGTGTTGTGGTGTACCCGATAAACGTCCTCGTACATCAATGCCATCTACAAGAGTATGTCGTAAATCGATAACAGGTGCAATATAGAACCTGGAATCTTCAAATGCGTCTGTTACGAGTGCACCTCCTAAAGACACATCTATATCGGTTTGATAGTTAAGCAGTCGTTCATATTTTACCCCTGCTTCCGAAATGCTCCAATCGTCGCGTTCTCTGTTAATCAAATCGATGCCCCCGCCTTTTATTCGGGCATAAATAGAGTAAACTTCTTCAATACGTGAGCCGGCCCATGCATAATTCAGGTGTGCGTTACCCCCCCATTCATTCGCTGTTCCCGCGGGGGTACTGCCACCTTCAAGAAAATCAAGTATTTCAAACTGATTCCTGTAGACATTGAATGTTGAGCTGAATCCGCTTATGGAGGTTCGGTCATAATCGAAATTACCGCCAAATCGTATTCCATCATTCGCAGATCTTGCTTCTGTACGGGAAAAAATCTCATTTTCACTTTCGTCAGGTGGAAGATAGTTGAAATTGGAAAACAGCCCTGTATGAAGCCGTAACCGGGTGCGATCTGATAATTGAAATTGTGAACGCACAACAGTATCAAAATCCCGAAAGGCACTATGAGAACTTTCTAAATGCCCGTCTGAAGATCGATAGTTAAGATTACCCGACACCCAGTTTTTGTTTCCCAAACCCTGAATTAGATAAACATCAGCTTCGGGCGTTGTAAAAGTACCTATACCGAACCGTGCAAATCCTGTGCTTGGATCAGCATATGTAAGCGGAGCATATCCCGGCGCCTCTGGCCTGTCGAGTTCTCCGACCGGTAGAGATGCAGCAACCGCCTCTTCGGATTCTATAAACGGTGTGCGATCCGGATCTAACTGAAATACACGAGGTTTTGGATTAAAGCCCAGAATTGGTTGCCGGCTAAGTCCGGGAAAACGAGCCTGAAACTGACTTCGAATCTCAATATCCTGAGGATCGATCTCGGGAAGCAATGATTGTTCAGTTTGTTCGGCCGCCTCCTGTGCATTCAGTGAAGTGGTGAGGCCGGCAATTAAAATGGATAAAAATAAAAATAAGACGACTTTACTGTGCATATATCTTTAGGTAAAAAGTTGCAGATATCTAAAATATGAATTTTCAGGCGATCTTTTAGCATACCTTTCATAAAAGCATGCACTAAATCAAAAAAATGATCTCAGCTTATCAACGGCTATTACCTGATTTGAGTGTATGGTATTTATCAAACCAAAGAGCGGCGGGTGCAATGATGAAAATAAGAATCATCATAGTACCATGTGCTACGGTAGCAAAAGTGAGGGCGGTAGCCAGAGGCACACCATAGAGTAACCCCATGCTTTGTTGCATTAACAGATGGTAAGAGCCTATACCGCCAGGTGTGGGAATACTTACGCCTATGGAGGAAATCACGGTTAACACGATTGCTGATTGAAAAGTGAGAGCGAAATGACTCTGTAGGTCCAGCATCCAAAAAGGAATATAGGTCATAGTAATGTATCCGATCCAGATTCCGGCAGTTAACAGTAAAAAAGCGGGCCAGTTTTTAATATGTTTGATCGATATCATGCCTTCACCAAACGATCGGCCAATTCTTACAATTTTCTCAAAAAGAGGATTTGAGATTGAGTTCTTTTGATCGAGATAGATCAGAACCTTGTAAAAAAACCATATTGAAATAATAACAATTAAAAGAATGGCAGGCAGAATAAGGTAGGTGTACCATGCCCATCCGTCAATCCCGAAAAGCTGCTCAAGTAATTCAAAATCAGTACTGAGTAAAATAGCAACAAGTGCCATCAGGATCATCATACTGCAGATGTCGATCAGCCGCTCCAGTACAATGGTGCCCAGCAGGTTTCCGGAACTTAAACCCTGCTTTTTGGCTACATACACAGGGCGGGATAACTCACCAAGCCGGGGAATAATATTATTCATCATATAACCAAACATTACGCCGGCAAAAAGTGTAGACCGGGGCACGTTGGGTTGATCCTCCTCTTTTAATAACAATCTCCAACGTTCAGCCCGGAGATAGTGACTTATTAAAAGCACAATAATAAAAGCAGGAAGCCAGTAAAACGTGACGGATGAGAATTGCTCTTTAAACTCTGAGGGATCCACACTACGAGATGCAAGCCATATAAAAAGCGCAGCTACAATAAGTGATAGAGCAACATTCAGTATGCGTTTACTCATTGGGAGTTATATCGCAGATCAATTAGTTCGGCTTCAGCGGGGGGGTCAAGATCAAAAAGGCCTTCGTTTGGTTCAGTAAATGTGCCGTTCGAAAAATTTGTGACAAGTAGATTTTCGGCCTGATCACGTGCTTTTATTTCTTCCGGATTACCGTTTGAATGAAGCAGAATAGTAACCGATATAAAAATTGAAAAGGGATCATCGGATTGCAGTACAATTTCTGTGCGCCCGTCATTGAGTGATGATTCGCTTACACTGTAGCTGTCATCTACTCCCTGAAGCATCCGGGAGGGTGCAAAATCATCTTCCTCTTCAACATAGTCACTGATGATTACGCGGTTTTTTGATCTGTCATACACACGCGATAAATCCCCGTCTACAACCATTACCTGGTCGGAGCCTTCAATCTTATACTGATCTTTTCCTATCCAGATCACCCCTTCGCTATGTTGCGTTTCACCGGTAAATGAATCTTCGTAGCGGTGCGAGAATTCTGCGTGGAAGATCATACCGTCTTCGAATGTGTGTTTTAACTGGTCGAATGCCGGAGTATTTTGTGCAGATATCTGATGGGACCCTTCCCCGAAAAGCATAAAGCTGCATGATGTAAAAACGTACAGTAATAATTTAAAGGCCAATCTCTTCATAAATATCCTCCAGTTCGTCTTCCTCGGTTATTTTCACATCACGAGCTGTACTGCCCTGATACGGCCCAACAACACCTGCATTGTAAAGCTGATCAATAATACGCCCCGCGCGATTGTAGCCGATCTTCAGCTTACGCTGAAGAAGTGAAACGGAACCCTGCTGATGCAGAACTACAATTTTTGCCGCTTCTTTGAACAGATCATCAATATCATCGAGCGGATCGGGAATTCCCGACTCATCATCTTCTACCCTTGGCAAATGAAAAGGTTGCTTATAACCTTGTTGCGAACCGATAAATTGTGTAATTCTTTCCACTTCTTCCGTAGATACATACGCATTTTGAATGCGTGTCATCCCGGCGCCATTGGTGAACAGCATATCGCCCCGGCCTACAAGCTGATCGGCACCGCCTGTATCTAAAATAGTGCGTGAATCCACCTTCGATGCTACCTGGTAGGCAATTCTCGCCGGAAAATTAGCTTTAATTGTACCTGTAATTACATTTACGGACGGGCGCTGTGTGGCTACACATAAATGAATTCCAATGGCCCGTGCAAGCTGTGCCAAACGCGCAATCGGTTCCTCAATTTTTTTACCGGCTGTCATCATCAAATCGGCAAGTTCATCAATAATTACCACGATGTAAGGTAAATGCCGATGGCCAAGTTCATCATCCAGCTCGCCGGCTTTATATTTTTCATTATACGATTTAACGTCCCGCACCAGGGCCATTTTAAGCAGTTCGTAGCGCTCATCCATTTCGTGTGTTACACTTTCCAACGTTTCAAGTGCTTTACTGGTATCTGTAACAATCGGTTCCTCAGCACCAGGCAGAATAGCCAGGAAATGATTTTGAATATATCGGTAGAGCGAAAGCTCAATTTTCTTTGGATCAATAAGCACAAATTTAACTTCGTCGGGATGGCATTTATACAGTAAGCAGGTAATGATTGTGTTAATTCCGACTGATTTACCAGAGCCTGTGGCACCGGCAATCAGCAGGTGAGGCATTTTGGTCAAGTCGATCATAAATACTTCATTTTCGATCGTTTTACCAAAGGCCACTGGAAGCTCCATATCCGTTTCTACGAACTTTTTGGTATTAATGACCGATTTTATATACACCGTTTCACGTGAGCTGTTAGGCACTTCAATGCCCACAGCCGATCGGCCGGGAATTGGCGCCATTATACGCAGCCCATGAGCAGCTGTAGCCATTTTCAGGTCATTAGCGTAACTCTCGATCTTGCTGATTTTAACATCGGGAGATGGTTCAAGTTCGTACAGAGTAACGGTTGGTCCCACGATCGCATTAATACTGAGAATTTCAATTTTGTGGCGCTTGAGTTTATCAAGAATGATTTTCTTATTCATCCTGATTTCCTCAAGATCCACCTCGTTTCCCTCGTTGGGCGGCGTATCCAGAATATCAATACCGGGAAATTTATATTTTATTACCGGCGTTTTTTTTGCTTTCAGGCGGTTTTGGCGATCCAGTTCCGAGTTACTTGCTTCTTCTTCCCCTTCACCGATAAAAACAGAAACCTCAACATCATCTTCATCTTCATCTTCAATCAGATCATCTTCCGTTTCTTTTTCGAGAATTGCCCTGGGCGGCTTTTTTTCCAGCTCAGCACTCTCTTTTTTACGTTGCTCTACGCGTTCTGAATCTTCCTGTTGTGACCGTTCAAGTATATCATCAATAGAAGAAGAACTGCCTGAGGATGAATCGTTGCCATTTTTTAGTGCGGCTTCGGCCTTCTGTCGCCGCCTGATCTCTTTTTCCTGTCGTTTTTGTTCTTTTTTACGCTCTTTTTTGAGCTGTTTTTGTTCGCGCCGGGTTTGATAATTTTCCTGCATGCCACCGGTCCATCCTTTGATAGCATCTATCGTTTTTTGAAGATCGCGATCTACCAGGATCAAGGCGGATACAAACAGTAAAACGGCAAGAATTACAATTGAGCCGATGCCGAGAATATTTTGAAGAATAGCAGCTGTTCCAAGGCCAAAATTACCGCTCCATACTGTGGTGATCAGTTCAAGTTCGTTGTGTAACCATCCAAATGTTGTGGAAAATAACAACATTACCCATACGCCATAAGCCATAGGCCAGCCCAGTTCCTGTAGGTTTTTTTGCCTGAACAGGTACCATCCAATAGAGGCAATTAATACAGGAAGAAAGAGACTTGAATAGCCAAAAAGCGTGTGGACAAGCAGATGAGAAATATAAGCACCAATCACACTTAGCCAATTGTTGATATTCAAAGCGGGGCCCTGATCAACCGAAAAGAAGGCACTTGAGTTCATTGACTTTACAATGCCGTAATCGTTTGGGTTGTAAGAGGCAATACTCAAAAGAAGCAGGGCAGCTACCGAGATAATAAGGATACCCGCTACTTCCATTTTACGGGTTTTATCGAAGCTGCTCAAAAAAGAGCTGTTTGATTTTTTTTTAGCCATAAAGATTGGTGATGATCCCGTCGTTCAATACAGGTAAAATATCGCAAATATCTGATTGTGCGCAGTAGTCAATATCCTCAGCGCCGTTAATATCTTTAAGGCGAACACCGTGATTTGAACTGTGAATAACCTCCGCTATGTTATTTTGGAATTTGTCATACAGTCCAAATGCCACTTTTGCACCATCACGGGCTTCCTCAACTAATTGTCCGTTACCGAGGTTATAAATAATGTTGCCTGCAAAAAGAAGATCTTCGATCGCCATACGGCCCCGCCATCCGGCACAAACCAAAACAATATCTTTCTGTTCTTGATTTAGGGTATGCACTATTGTTGATAAATTCAAAAATGTACCGATATAAAGATCAGCTGAGCCTACAGCCTTTTTAATTGCTTTCGTGCCATTTGTGGTGTTAAAGATAAGTGTTTTGTTTTTTACTACCTCTGCAGAATACTCAAATGGAGAATTACCAAGGTTATATCCTTCAATCTTAATGCCATCTTTTTCACCACAAAGCAAAAGATTATCAGAATCCACACTTTGAGAGATTCTGCTGGCCTCCCCCATATCTTCTACCGGAATAATACCTTTTGCTCCGTTTTTCAATGCCGTTATAATAGTGGAAGACGCGCGTAGCACATCTATTACTACTACAACTTTCTTTCTGAGCTCCTCTTCATGAAATGTTTGAGAGGAAAAGAAAACGTCTAAAGTTTTTAAATCTGCCATCAGTAGCTATCTGTCGTGTTATTTTTTAATAAAAGGTAGTTTGGTTACGGTGGCCGGCACCTTGTCTTTTCGAATTTGAATAAAGACGGTGGAACCGGGTTCGGCAAACGGAATGCTTACATAACCCATGCCTATACCTTTACCAAGAGTTACGGACTGAGTTCCGCTTGTTACGAAACCTATAGTTTCTTCGCTGGTGTTCAAAATTTCATAACCGGATCGTGGAACTTTACGAGGTTGGTCAATTTCGAAGCCAATCAACTTTCGTTTTAAACCGTTTTTTTTTGCCTCTATAAGCGCATCTTTCCCGATGAAATTATCTTTATCCAGTTTCGTTAACCATTCCATTCTTGCCTCAAGCGGGTGGGTATCAGCGGTGATGTCGTTTCCGTAAAGTGCAAAGCCCATTTCAAGTCGCAGGGTGTCTCGCGCACCCAGGCCGGCAGGTTCGAGGCCGTGCGATGAACCTGCTTTCATAATCTGATCCCAAATAGGAAGAGGGTCTGCTTTATTTGTATCAATATATAGTTCAAAACCTTTTTCCCCGGTATACCCGGTTGCTGATATTATAACATCACTCTTATCGGCTACGCTACCGGTTGCAAAAGAGTAAAATTTAATTTCAGAAAGATTCCTATCTGTGAGGTCGCTAAGAATATTAACTGACTCTGGTCCCTGTAAGGCTAACAGAGCGATCTCTTCAGAACGATTCTCGAGTTCAGCCTCACAGTCGTTATGTTTATTTATCCAGTTCCAATCTTTTTCGATATTTGATGCATTCACAACAAACATATATTCATCCTCAGAAAGCATATACACAATTAAATCATCAACGATGCCTCCATCTTCGTAGCACATGGCACTGTATTGAGCTTTGCCCGGCACAAGAATTGAAGCATCATTAATCGTTACTTTTTGAATCAATTTAAGCGATTCAGGACCGTTTATAAAAAGCTCACCCATATGCGATACATCAAACAGACCAGCTTTTTCCCGGACAGCAGTGTGCTCCTGTTTTATACCTGTATAGGAAACCGGCATGTCAAAACCGCCAAAGTCGATAAGTTTTGCTCCAGCTTCCTTGTGTCTGGAATAAAATACTGTGCGTTTGCCCATTATCTATTAAGTTGTTTTCACTTGGCTTTTATTTAACGGCGGTTTCCTAAATCTGTTAGAATAATTAAAAACAAAAGTTAACCAATTTTGACATTAATTGAACAGGTGATGTTGGCAAGAATTTGTCAGAGAAATAAGGACTTGTATTTAACAGCGTTAATCTCACACATTTAAAATTGTATCCCTGAGGAATAACTTTCATTTATTAAGGCCTGATTATTCCCTATTTTTACCCTGCATTATAACGCAAGAATAAATCAAACGAATGGCGATAAGAAAAGAGCAGATTATAACCGCATTAACCCACGTAATTCATCCTGATTATAAGAGAGACTTGATAACTCTTGATCTGATTCAGGACCTTATCATCCAGGAAAAATATGTATCGTTTACACTGGAGCTTCCTACTGATAAAAAGCCATTGGCAGCTGACCTGAAGAAAAAATGTACGGATGCTATTCATAAATTTGTGGATGCTGAAGCGGTAATTGATATTACCATTGGAATAAACATCTCAAAAAAGCGTGAACTTGAAGGCGATGATGGCGCTCCTCCACCTCAGAAAAAGCAGCAGGATCAACAGGCAGAACCGGTGCTATCCGGGGTAAAAAATATAATTGCCGTGGCATCTGGAAAGGGTGGGGTCGGGAAATCTACGGTTGCGGCCAATTTAGCAGTTTCTCTATCCAAAGCGGGGCACACCGTTGGTTTGCTGGATACAGATATTTACGGTCCCAGTATACCAACTATGTTTGGTGTCGACGAGCGGCCAAATATTACCACAGATAAAAAGCTGGTACCCATTTTTAAACACGGAGTGCATCTTGTCTCGATGGGATTTCTTGTTGATACCGATCAGGCTATGATTTGGCGTGGCCCGATGGTGACAAGTGCAGTTAAACAGTTTATGCAGGAGGTTCGCTGGGGAGAACTGGATTACCTTGTGCTCGACTTACCTCCCGGAACCGGTGATATTCAGCTAACGATTGTTCAGACGGTGCCTTTAACCGGTGCTATAATTGTTTCTACTCCACAAAGGGTTGCGCTTGATGATGCCCGCAAAGGTGTGGCGATGTTTGGCAAAGTGAATGTACCCGTATTGGGAATTGTTGAAAATATGGCTTATTTCACCCCGCCTGATATGCCGGAAAAGAAATATTATATATTTGGGAAACATGGGGCCAGGCAACTTGCTCAAAAACTCGAAGTTCCATTCTTAGGAGAAGTTGCCCTGCAGGAAAACATTCGTGACACGAGCGATACAGGGGCTCCGGTTGTAGAATCGCAACCCGATTCGCCGGCAGCAGAGTCGTTCAGGCAAATAAGCGAACGGGTTATACATGCTCTCAAAACTCGTAAACAGGACGGGGAAAATGAAAAAATTGAGATCAACATACGTCCATAGCTCATTTGAAACCTGCCTAACAAGATAAAAGCAAAAACTGCCTGCAAAGATCTCTGGTTGAGTAATCGAATCGGCCCGGCTGAATTCGAGTATTGTTATATGAACATTTGCTCTTAAAAATTTAAATATTTAAGTGGTAGCAGCAAGCTGGGCAAAAAGTTCTTCGTTGCTTTCAGTTCGTTCAATAACTTTTAACAACATTTGCATCGATTCCTTGGGTGATTTTTTGAGTAAAAAACGCCGTACCATGTTCCTCTCCTCTATTGAATCGGTTATGAATTTATCCTCGTTTCTTGTACCAGAAGCAGCAATATTAATGGCAGGATAAATTCTGTCGTTTGCCAGATCTCTATCCAGAACCAATTCAAGATTTCCGGTACCTTTAAATTCTTCAAAAATAAGATCATCCATTCTTGAGTTGGTTTCAACGAGGCAAGTGGCAATAATGGTAAGCGAACCGCCGCCTTCTATTTTACGGGCAGATCCAAATATTTTTTTAGGAATTTCCAGAGCCCTGATGTCAAGACCCCCCGAGAGGGTACGCCCGCTGTTGGTTTGTGCGGCATTGTAAGCACGGCCAAGGCGGGTAAGTGAGTCAATTAATAACAATGCATGCTTTCCGCTTTCCGCTTTTCTTTTCACATAACCTAATGCCATTTCTGAAATACGAACATGGCTCTCTGTGGGCTTGTCGTTCGAAGAGGCAAACACTTCAGCATTGGTAGACCGGATAAAATCGGTTACTTCTTCAGGCCGTTCATCAACCAGTAAAATTGCTGTGCTGATGTCGGGGTAATTTTTGGTTACACTGCGGGCAATTTTTTTCAGTAATACAGTTTTACCGGTTCGGGGAGGTGCAACGATTAATGCTCGCTGTCCCCGGCCCACAGGTGATATGAGATCTATTACCCGGAGCTCATGATCATCAGGACTGTGCCCAAGTTTAATTTGTTGATTTGGCATAATCGGTGTTTGCAGTTCAAACCGATTTATTTTCTGCCAATATTCAGGCGGATTACCATTTATTTTTTCAATTGAATGCACATGGCGGTTTCCACTTTGATCTTCTTCAAACTCTCCCTCCATAATAAGTCCGGACCTAAGATCATGATGTTTTACTTCATCCGGCTTCATAAAGGGATCTTTAGGATTATGAGTAAACTCAAAATCCAGTTTTCTAATGAAACCATATCCTTTTTGATTGATCTCGAGTATTCCACTGTACCGACCACCAATACGGGTTTTTTGATTATGATGAAACTTAGGAATAAAAACGTTTCCGCCGTTCCCTTTTTTGTTGTTTTTCTTGAAGTTCCGTCCTTTGCCTTTCTTTGAACGTGCCATATACTATTTTTAGATATTGATTAATTGTCTCCTTAGGAAAACCTGATTCCATTGATTGGAATTTGCCGGTAATAAGATGTGGGTAGCTTATAAAGATAAGAGAAGTGATATTTAATCACTTCTCTCAATATAGAAAGGAATTAAAGAGAATAAAAATTATCGTACCGTTGTTGTCTCATTTATCCAAGCGTAGCACTGGTGCTGTGAACCATCAATATTGATTTCATCACCGGTTTCCCAACCCCGGAAGAATTTATCCTGAGTTGAAGGAACCACCGGTTCATATGTTCTATATTGATTTCGTACAGAATTAGCCACGGAGGAATCCACATTCCTTGCTTTGTCAAGATAGTCCATTACAAGCCAATATACCCTTCTGTCGTCACGGTCGATCGTTCTGTCGCTTGTACAGCGTGAAATAGTAGCTGCGTAGATTGATGCGATTCTCAAGTAAGGTTCTCCCCAGTTTGGATCCAGAGAGGAAGCCTGCCGGGCATATTGCCTGGCTGATTGAAAATCGTTCATATTCTGATATACTTCAGAAATTTCAAGCGTAATATTTCGTTTTAACGTATTATCATCCGTTTTTTCAAGTGCTTCTTTTAAATAACGATTTGCAAATTCATATTGAGCATCTGCCTTTGCGTAATCAGCCAGTTTGCGAGTGTTAGCAAAATTAGGATTTACCTGATAAAGTTGCTGGGCAGTTTCAATTGCTTTAGCACGCATTCCTTGTGATTCATATAGCGATGAAAGTTCATTTAGCAGATCTTCATTTTCGGGGCTGTCTGCAAGCTGGCTTTCGAGAAATTCAATTCTTTCTTCCGGATCTGAGAATATTTCATCACGGGCTTCACTAATAGCTTGTTGTATTTCTGATCCCCCAATAGGTTCAACAATATCGATCATATCAAGCGCTTTTTGTCGCTCATTATTACTCACGTAATCATTAAGAAGCAATCGCGCATAGTATCCATCGGCAGCTTCAGTTAAACGACCAGGATCTTCTTCAAAAAGTTCTTCATAGATTTCCAAAGCACTGTCCATTCCTCCCTCGATATTGCTGGAATGGCGCTGATAAAACTGACCCATATTGAATTTCCACTCAAATACATCAATTTCATCCTCCGAAAACGTTTCAAGAGCATCTTCAAAAACATAAATTGCAGAATCGAGATATGCTTCTTTCAGTGAAGGATCGGTTTGCATATCAGCTTTTTCAGTATAAATTCGCCTCATTCGGTTATACTGGGTGGGAAGACTGAATCGGCCAAAGCCCTCTATTGTCCGAGGCTTTTTTTCCAGCATCCAGCGACCGAACTGCAGAGCCATATCATAATCACCCTGAGTGTAGTTATCATAAAAGATGGAGTATGCTGCAATTTCACTCATACCGTAAGGCGGTTCGCTTTGAGCTTGAACCATAGATGAGAATCCTGCAACAAATAGTAAAATTGCAATGTATCTTTTCATTAGTTTTTTCTTAGTTCTAAACAATTGCAGAATTATACTACTGAAACCTTTGTCTCACAAACATAATTTCCGCAAGATTTAATGAAAGTTTGAACCCCCATATGTTTTCTTTTACCAAGTTTTCTGATTCTGTTCCTCGAATGCCAAAATTAAAACTTAAATCTATAGAAGAACGGTTACGCTGCGACGGTATTGTTAATCCTGCATGAAACATCATCGTTTCAATATCCCGGTTTGATATATTTAAAAAGCCATTATCGTACGTTGCTCCAAGACTGTATCGAAAATTAGAAAAGAACCCGCTGGCTTGCTGGTTCAGAAACGGGTGATATTGATAGCCCACGCCAACTTTGGTTTTATCTTTATAATATCCCTGCTCTGTTAAATTATAACTGAATTCAGCATCGTCCCAATTTTGATACTGATATTCAGCTGCCACACTATGGTATGGATTTAAATAATACGTAAGCCCGCTATTAATTTCCAATGGCAACTTTACAGTACCGCTGCGATTTGCAGATGATTCGTTAAGCTCAACGCGGCGGGGTATATCGTTAACTATGCGGAATGTTTTTATTGAACGTTCAGCCGATATACTAACAGGCAGATTTAAGGATGCGCCGAAGTTAAATCGATCGCGTTCGCCAAAAACCTGGTTAAACCGGCCTGAAAGACCAAAACGATTTCCAAATCCGGCACCCGAAAGATCTTCATTTAGAACACTTGGCTGATTTGCCCGTTCAAATTGTGGGTCGGAAAAAGATGTTGTAATCTCTTGATTCATCGAAAGGAGATTGGCAGAAGCTGCATACCCAATGCTTAGATTATTATTCATCTGGTAGCCCAATCCGAACTCGATTCTATTTATGCCGCCTGTACCTATTGTACTTGATGCAAACTCGATTTCATTGGGCGTATCAAAGATCTGTATGGAACCTTGCTCAATCCGGGCAAAATCTGACCGGGTGACGGGAGTAAATAATATTGAAGCCCCCAGTTCATTACGTAAGATCGGAAAAACAAACTGAAAATTATCAAAGGCAAATTTTGAGCTTGTAGCACTTGAAAAATTGTCTTTTGCATCGAAATTGGTCATCGATAGTGATAGCTGCCCCTGTGTAAATTCAGCCATGCCCCAATGTGCAGGGTTTGCCATGCCTGGCGCAAAAGGACTGAATGTTGAAATACCCGATAATCCCATTCCATCGGTGTGTGGAGAATTTAGATTAGCCGGTGCTCCGAAACCAATTCCGGAGTAGATCGATCCGGATCTTGATTTATTTGGTTCAATCACCTGCGAGATCACCAAAAATGGTGCAAGTAGAAATATCGCTAAAAATGCAAAAACTTTTGAATACATATCAGTTTTCGGGGTTGATGGTGGTGACTATTAAACGCGGTCTCAGGTTTTCTGGTGCATCTTCTCCGTATAAAGTAGTGGAGTAGAATAAACCGTTGTTTCTTTGTATTGAAAAGTACAGAGGTGTGGTATCTATTTCGCCAAATAACTTATCAACAAAATATCCCGTAACATTAACTCTAAATTGTTCTTCGTTTTCAGAAAGGTTTGCGCCCACAGAAGCTCCCCGTGCAAAAATTTCAGATGCAATATCTAATGGTTCAGATTCAAAAAAATGAGCACGTATTAGTTCAGGTTGAGGTCGTAAAAATCCACCTGGAGCTGATTCTTGAGGAAAGGGATCAATTGTAAAAACAAGCTGTGCATTTACTATCTCTTTATTTTCAAATTCTGTGGCATCTATACCAAAGTCTACTTTCAGAATATTTTCCAGGGTATTATGCAGTACCAGTCCTTCTGTTTCGGGAATATCTGTTCTTTCCATCGAAGTCCCAAAATCAAGCAGCGGAATGTTCGTGATTAGTGAATCCTCGTTTTCCACCACAAAGCGAGTAAACTGCGTTTCAGTGGTATCATTTGAAGATAGCTGATGTCTTAAAAAATCTATTTTCTGGTTATGATCTGCCGGTACAACAGCTATTCCCGGAAATTCAAATCTATATAAAGAATCTCTTTGAGAGGACGAACTGTTGAAAAATTCTCTGTATCGGGAGATCCATTCCTGGTCGAGGTCAACTTCAATTTCAGTTTCATCTGAAAGCTGAAATGACCCTAAGAGATTAGAATCATCAAAAGAAATGGGTTGATTGTATGTAATTTCCCGTCCCCTCCAGCGCTGATTAACTTCATAAATATTATAATCAGAGATACTGTTTTCAGTACCATATTTAAGTGAATTAAGCTCTAACGTTAGTTTTACGTTATAATCATCTGGCAATTCATCAAAGTCTTCTACATTAATAGATGGTTTCAATAATGTTGATGATTTTACCGATCCATAAACCGGATCTTCCACTATACCCATTGCGGAATTGTTAAGTCTGCCTGAAAACCCGTTCTCATGTATAATTTCAATGCTATCCACGTCGTAAGAAGTAGTTACTACTCTATCGCCGGTAGGGTTTAGCTCCTCCCCCACAATCCCTTCATTATCACAACCGGTCGTTAGTATCAGGAGAGTAAGAAGCATAAAGGCAGAGATCATAGATCTGCTGCCTTTTATAACCGATGAGGAATTTATTCGTTGAACGTAAATGTGGAAAGAACTGAAAAAATTAATCTTCTTTTCCGGTGATTGACCGGTAATAATCTGCGAATTTGTCTGATACATCTTCGGGCGAGCCCTGAATTTTTGTTGGGTTGATATTTAATTCTTTGAAAAGATCATCAAATTGATCTTTCAGATGGTTACCGGTAACAACATGGTCACTGTGCTGAAGACCAAGTTTTAAAAGATCTACCTCACCATTTTTAGTTAAACTGTCAATATCCACATTATCTGGAAGCCCCAGCAGTTTTAGAATATTATTGTTGTCAAAATGACCTTTATTTTCCGGATGGTGGAGATTGTAAACTACCTGCGTGTCTTTGAAGATCTTCTCATCCTTGTACTTTGTTTTTACAAGCAACGGAATTAATCCAGCAGGCCAATCGTGACAGTGAATGATATCTGGTTCCCATCCGAGGCTAATAACAGTTTCGAGTACACCTTTATTGTAGAAGGCGAGTCTCTCATCATTATCGGCATAAAATTCTCCCGATTTGGGATCATGAAACATTGCCTTTCGCTTGAAATATTTATCATTATCGAGAAAATAGACCTGAAGTTTAGCATTAGGTATACTGGCAACCTTAATTTTCATTGTGTCAATCTCTCCGCCCACTTCTACTTCAATACCTGATAGACGTATTACCTCGTGCAATCGGTTTCGGCGATCATTTATAGACCCAAACTTTGGCAGCAAAATACGAATCTCAAATCCTTTGTCTTGTAATGAGGCCGGTAAAAATCGCAAAAGATCTGCTGTGTATGTCATTCGGGCAAAAGGAGCAATTTCTGTGGCTGCGTATAATATTTTCATAGTACAGTGATTCGTTTGTTAGTAATTCTCCTGTGAATTGTTTGATGGGTTGTCCTCTAACAATGATTGTGAGGGACTATTTTCCATTGAATAAAAATCAAGCAGAGTATCGCTGCGTAAACCAAGCCTAAGAGTTTCTACAGAGATTACCTCTTCGGGCTTGATGTTGCCAAGATTAACGTTTGGACCAAATTTCTTAATAAACCAGATTTGCTGTTCTTTTTGTGGTGCTTCAAAAAGCAGGGAATCTTGTGATATCTGATCTGTGATCTCTTCAATAAGCCCTGAACGAACTTCACCGTTGGGTCGAAAAACACCAACAGTACCACTTTCCCGAGCCTCGCAAATAACTTTCCATGCACCGGCTTCAAGCTCGTTGTTGATCATCTTTACCCATTTATAGGGGGGAATTATATCATCCGGATTTTTACTTCCCACTTCCGAAAGCACTGTAAAATTTTTGCTAAGCTCTCTGATTATATCCAGCTTTTTATATTCAGATAAACGAATTGTGCCATTCGAAACTTCTACATAATCAATATTATGAAGGTTTAGGAATTTAATATATTTATCGAGTTCATCTCGCAATAGATATGCTTCAAATAGGGTTCCGCCAAAATAAACCGGAATATCGTAATTACTATAAACACGAAGTTTTTCTTCAAGACATGCGGTTACATACGAAGTACCCCAACCAAGCTTAACGATATCTATATGTTTAGAAGATACAGAACAAAAATCCTGGGCCTGACGAACACTAAATCCGGTATCGAGGGCAAGGGTAATTCCGGTAGTACGTGGTTTTCCGGTGCGCGACGGAAGATTACTTAGATGAAACGACATTCAGTAGTTTATAGTTAAGAGCGAATTTGTTAAGATACAAAACCGAGCTTTTGAATAAAAGCACCGATCGAGGGTTGTAATTTCTGTTATTGAGACGTTCGGTTTCCCATCTCAACCAGCTTTTTTATGTGCTCAGAATCTACATTTTCGAGCATATCCGGGGTGTAGCGCCACATCCAGTTATCGCCAACGGTGCCCGGGGTATTCATTCTGTGGGATGAATCCAGATTCATAAAATCCTGCAGAGGAAAGATGGCCTGGTCGGCAACTGAGAGCATACCGAGCCTGATTAATTCCCACTGGATGTTGCTGCCATCGCTTCGTGTGTATTCTCGTACCCGGTGTTGTTCCACCGCCGGAGCAGTTTTGTACCAGCCAATGGTAGTATCATTATCGTGTGTACCGCTATAAGTAACGCAATTTTTAGAATAATTATGAGGTAAAAAACTATTTGTTGAGTCGGAATCGAAAGCGAACTGCAGAATTTTCATGCCAGGAAAATTAAACCTATCCCGCAGCTCTGCAACGGTTGGTGTCATCACCCCCAGGTCTTCAGCGATAATTGGAAGTTCACCAAGTTTCTTTTTTATCGTTGTGAAGAGTTCCATGCCGGGAGCTTTTACCCATCGCCCTTTCATTGCAGTTTTTTCCTTTGCCGATACTTCCCAGTACTCGTCAAAGCCTCTGAAATGATCAACACGAATTGCATCGTAGAGTTCGAACATTTGTTTAAAGCGTTCAATCCACCATGAAAAGTTGTCTTTTTTTAAGGTATCCCACTTGTAGAGCGGATTTCCCCAAAGCTGGCCGGTTTCACTAAAATAGTCGGGGGGTACACCGGCTACCAACTTACGATTACCTTGTTTATCAACTTCAAAATATTCGGAATGGCTCCATACATCACAACTATTATGGTCCACAAAAATTGGGATGTCACCGACTACACGAATTCCTCGTGTGTTCGCAAAAGATTTAAGTGCATACCATTGCTCAAAGAATTCGAACTGGAGCCATGTGAGGTATTCTATTTTTTCAGAAAATTCTTCTCTGGCCGATTTTAAAGCTTCTTTTTTTCTTTGTGCCAAATTCCGATCCCATTTGTTCCATGGAATTTGCTTGTTAGCTAATGAACAAGCCATAAAAAGCGTGTAATCGTCCAGCCAATATTTATTGGCTTTCTTAAATTCAGACAATTTCTTTTTATCTGCTGGTGTAGCAGATTCTTTGTACCGTTCAAATGCCTTTTTAAAAAGATCATCCTTAATTCTGTAGGAGGCTTCATACTCAGTCGTCACAGTCGCCGGCAGCTCAGATTCTTCAAGCTCCTGATGCGACAAAAGGTTTTTTTCCTTAAGCAGATCAAGACTTAAAAGGTAATGATTCCCAGCAAAGGCAGAATAACTCGCATAGGGAGAATTACCGTATCCGGTTGGCCCGAGCGGCAAAACCTGCCATACTGTTTGTTTTGTATCCGTTAAAAAATCAATAAACTTGTAAGCTTCGTGCCCAAAATCCCCCATTCCATATTTTGAAGGAAAAGAAGTGGGATGAACCAACGTACCACTCGATCTTGGAAATCTCATCAATAATAAATCTTTTTATTCTGGTTTAAGTATAATACCTGCAAGTGGGGGCACCTGAAGCGAAACATGTGCCGGCTGACTATGCCATGCTCCCTCCGTGGCTTGTATAATACCGGGGCCGGTATTGCTGCCGCCATAGAAACTCGAATCGCTATTTAAAAGTACAGAATATTTACCTGCTTTTGGTACTCCAAATTTATAAGAGTTATGTACAGACGGAGTGAAATTTAATATAAATACAAGAAATTCATCATGGCCATGACCGCGCCGGATAAATGAAAGAAGACTGTTATCGGCATCACTAATGTCAATCCACTGGAAACCTTCCCAGTTAAAATCTATCTGATGCATGGCTGGCTCCTTTTTGTAAAGTCTATTCAGGTCTTTTACCAGATTTTGAACGCCTTGATGATTTTCCCACTGGAGTAAATGCCAATCGATGGAATTTGCTTCAGACCATTCACTCCATTGGGCAAATTCATTACCCATAAAAAGAAGTTTTTTGCCGGGATGGCCATACATGTAAGTATATAATAACCGTAAATTGGCAAATTTTTGCCAATCGTCGCCGGGCATTTTGCTGATCAGCGATTGCTTCATATGTACAACTTCATCGTGCGAAAGCGGCAATAAAAATTGTTCTGTAAAGGCATAGATCATAGAAAATGAAAGCTGATCCTGATGATAGCGCCTGTAGATTGGATCTTTTTCAAAGTAGTCGAGTGTATCGTTCATCCAACCCATATTCCATTTCAAATCAAATCCCAGTCCTCCGGATGAAGTTGGCCGCGATACACCCTGCCATGAGGTAGACTCTTCTGCCATCGTAAGCACACCTGGATAGTATTCGTGAGTAAGGTCGTTAAAACGCCGCAGAAAATGGATCGCTTCGAGGTTTTCACGGCCTCCATACTGATTTGGGAGCCATTCTCCTTCCTCGCGCGAATAATCGAGGTACAGCATCGATGCAACGGCATCTACTCTTAGCCCATCAATATGGAATTCTTCCAGCCAGTATATAGCGTTAGAAATAAGGAAATTCATTACTTCGGTGCGGCCAAAATTAAAAATATTTGTTCCCCAATCTTTATGTTCACCAATACGGGGATCTTCATGTTCGTATAACGCTGTTCCATCGAAAAGGCGCAGCCCATGATCATCTTTTGTAAAATGTGCGGGAACCCAGTCAATGATTATACCGATATTTTCCTGGTGGCATTGATCGATGAAATAACGAAGATCATCGGGATTGCCAAATCGGCTTGTAGGAGAAAAATATCCCGTGATCTGATATCCCCAGGAAGGATCATAGGGGTGTTCTGCAATCGGCATCAGCTCAATGTGAGTAAATCCCATCTCCTTCACATATGGAATCAGCTCGTTTGCAAGTTCTCTATAGGATAAAAAACCAGGGTCGCTATCGGTATGTCTTTTCCAGGAACCTGCATGTATTTCATAAACAGCAATTGTCTGATCTGCAGCCTGTACTTTTTTTCTTATTTCCATCCAGGGCTGGTCGTTCCAGTTGAAGTTACTGGTAAATACTTGTGATGCTGTTCCGGGCCTTAGCTCCGAATAGAAAGCATAGGGATCCGATTTTTTGGTTGGAACATTCTGCAATGCAGACTTGATCTCATATTTGTAAAGATCTCCATGTGTAACATGAGGTAGAAAAATTTCCCAGATTCCCTGCGCCGGATGCTTTCTCATGCAGTGTACTCTGCCATCCCATCCATTGAAGCTTCCAATTACACTAACTCGTTCTGCATTCGGGGCCACTACCACAAAATGAGTGCCATCAACTTCGTCAACTGTTTTGGGATGCGCGCCCATCCACTTATAGGCATGGTGATGGTTGCCCTCTCCCCAAAGCTGAAGATCAAAATCGGAAATCAATGATCCGAAACGGTATGGATCCTCTATTGTGTACGTGTTACCATTACGTCCTGTAATCCTGAGTTTATACCTAAAACGCGTTTTTCTGCGCGGAAAGACATATTCAAAAAGATCAGTACCTTCTATACGGGGAATAGAAATGGGAGTTTTTCTGGAGTTGATTAATAGCTCAATAGATTCAGCATCAGGTCGAAAAGCTCTTAACACCAGTTTCTCTTTCTTATCTTGATTAAAGGTGTGTAATCCAAGTACTGAAAATACGTTACCATGTGAACCGTTGGATATGGCTTGAATTTCTTCGATTTTAAGCGTCGACTGTTTCACAATAGTTGGATTTAGTTATAAGGATAATTTTTACACTCCTGACTATACCATTTTACAAAAGCTTGACATAAAAAAGGAACTTAAAGCTTTGGATAAATACAAGTACTAAAGATTATGAATGTAGTCCGATTTATATCAAGCCGCTACCTGTTTTCCAGAAAACATGTTTCACTGATTTCTATTCTCACAGGGATCAGCATTGCCGGTATTACTATTGGTACAGCACTGTTAATTGTAATTCTCTCAGTATTTAACGGTTTTTTTGATGTGATTCGCGGTTTCCTGCTCTCATTCGATCCGGATATACGAATTGAGATGGCCGATGGCGGAGTAATGAATTATACCCCCGATGCGATGGAATCCGTTCAGGATCACCCTGATGTACTTGAACTAACTCCCTACATTGAAGGCAAGGTTATGTTAGCCTTTCAGGATGGGAATAATGAAGTAGTAACTGCCCGCGGAGTTGAGCGAGGAGGGTACATAAGACTGAATGAGCTTGAAAATAGCGTAAAAAGGGGAGTGTTTGATCTGTCTGTTCAGAACAACCGGCCTGGATTGATAATAAGTGAAGCCTTAAGTAATAGATATGGAATAGATTCGGGAGCTGAGGCAGCATTGTTAAGCACAACAGGAATGCGGAGGGCACTCACTCAGTTTTCTGCACCAAGAGCCAGCCGCTTTCAGGTAAGAGGTATTTATTCAATACAACAGATTTTAGAGGGTGATGTTTTATATATCGACATTGCGGCAGCTCAACGCCTGTTTAATATGCAAAATCAGGTAACCGGCTTCGATCTGAAGCTCGATGAGACGGATGATGCATCGAGGGTAAAAAAAGAACTCGAGGAGATACTTGGACCCGAATACGCTGTTTCAAGCTGGTATGACCTGCAAAAACCTCTGTATGATGTCATGATGCTGGAAAAGTGGGGATCGTACATAATTTTAATGATTATAATATTCGTTGCCGCACTCAACATTGTAGGTTCATTGACTATGATTGTGCTGCAGAAACGAAAAGATATCGGGATATTAATTTCGATGGGGATGTCTAAAAAGAAAATACGCCAGATTTTTCGCGCTCAGGGTTTACAGATCGGCTTGATTGGGTGCGGAATAGGGGGTACGGCCGGAATTTTACTGGCATTGGCGCAACATCACTTTGAACTCGTAAAACTCTCCTCGGCTTTCATTATCAGCGCCTATCCAATATCCATTAATCCGTGGGATATTGTACTTATAATTGGCGTAACCATGCTTTTATGTGTGGCTGCAAGCTGGTATCCCTCGGTGAGAGCTGCTTCAGTTGATCCGGCGGATGCGGTTAGAAATGAGTGAACCGGCCGGTAGCTCACCAATGTCATCGCGGGCCTTGACCCGCGATCTCCCATTCATGCACGGAACAAAAATTTATCGATGGACAGATCTTTGTGCTTGAGTAAAAACGGGAGATGTCGCATCGGAGTGAGGACTGACTTCTGAGAGATGGTGTTTTTCGATCGGGAAACTACGCTCAATTCCTTAAATCAATTTATGATCGTACCCTGAATGTGTGTTCTCAAAAATATCATGCCTGGTTCGGATCGTTCCCATTAATCCTGTTCCTTCCGGTGATTCTGATCCTTTCCACGTGGCGGGCGATACTCCTGGAACGGAATTTTGAGCAGATTTATCACCCTGTCGTTCTCTTCCGGATCCATGTGGGTGTCAATTCCATATTTGATCTCTTTCGGATCGTTCATCCAGGCATAGGTTCCAAATACCCGATCCCAGATTGCAAAGATGTTGCCGTAGTTGGTATCAGTAAGGGGCTGCCTGTAATGATGGTGTACTTTGTGCATGTTAGGTGTGACAAAAACATAGGAGATCGCCCGGTCTACTTTGCGCGGCATATTAATGTTGGCATGTGTCAGATGTGCAAAAAGTACAGATATGCTTTGATAGAGTATCACAATGCCGATGGGTACTCCAATCAAAAAAACTCCCAGGATGGTGAAAAAAATCCGGAAGACAGTTTCCCCGGGGTGATGGCGCAGTCCTGTCGTAACATCTACAGTTGTGTCGGTGTGATGAATCAGGTGAAATTTCCACATCCATTTTACTTTGTGTTCAATCCAGTGGACCAGGTAGGCACCGATAAAATCGAGGAGCATTACACCTATTATTATTTTCAGCCAGAGCGGAATCTCCGTTATGTGAAGGAGGCCAAATTCATGGACCGTAACCCAGTGTGATGTAAAATAAAGAACACCCGCCAGGCCAAATCCTATAATGGCGGTGAAAAGAGTGAAAAGCAGATTGATTCCGGCGTGGCGATACTTGTTATACTGAAACTGAAAGAGCGGAATTACGCCCTCCATCACCCAAAAAAGAAATACTCCGCCAATTAGAATGGCGGTTCGGTACGTAGTGGGGATATCTTCAAATAAATGAACGAGGGATTCGGACATCCGGTAAATTGTTGGTTAGAAGTGATCATTCAACCTGGTTAAACATTATTTGGAGCTAACATTCAAATAACTAAGAATGATCCTGGTATTTTGAAATATGCAAATATTTTTAAATAGAAAAACATCGATATTTAGTTTGTGTGTTATTCTGTTCTCAGTGTCATATCTCCAAAATGGATCAGATTTTTCTTCCGCAGAAATTCAGAGATAACCAGACAGAGAATTGCCGGGCCGATGAAATGAAGAGCTGCTATGTAGAGCAAAATGTCCCAGCCAAATCCCATTGAGGTGAAGGTGAAGATCTGCCCTACCAATCCGGCGGTGCCCATTCCGGCACCCTCTGGAGTGTTTTGCATCTGGAAAACCATGGTGGCGAACGGGGCAAGGAGTGCCCCCGCCAGTGTGGGTGGAATCAATATCAGCGGGTTCTTAATGACGTTCGCAATCTGAAGCATTGATGTGCCAATACCCTGGGCAATTAGTCCGCCAAGACCGTTTTCGCGATAGCTGCTTACGCCGAAGCCAATCATTTGTGCAGAGCAGCCAACAGTGGCTGCCCCGGCCGCAAGACCGTCCAGTCCAATCATAATAGCAATTGCCGCGCTTGAGATCGGGGCCGTCAGCGCCATTCCCATCAGCGCGGCAACCAGCACACCCATCCAAAACGGGTGTTGAGCCACCGACCAGTTGACCAGTTCACCAAATGCCACCAGTCCCCGATCGATGAAAACGCCGAGATATTCCGCTGCAAAAAAACCTACAAAAATTGTTACCAGCGGTGTAGCGATAATATCAATTTTCGTAGATCCTGCAATCAGTTTTCCAAATTCTGTTGCCAGCAGGGCGGCCACGTATGCACCGGCGGGTCCGCCACTTGCCGCACCGAATGCACCTGCCACTGCCGATGCGAACAAAACAAGTGGAGGCGCCTTGAGGCCATATGCTATTGCAACGCCAATAGCCGGACCCATCATATCCATCGCAATCTGACCCGCAGAAATCATAAACTCTATTCTGAACTGCTCGCCGGCGGTTCTGATAATTAATCCAATGATGAGCGAGGAAAACAGCCCCAGTGCCATATACGAAAGAGCCGTAACTACATAGGTTTTTAAGGAGAGGTCAATACCTTTCTTTTTGAGAAATGATAGCACTGTTACAAAACAGAATTTTTAATGGATGTTTATTTAAACCAACACAATGTAGCAATATCATGTCGTGATTCCTTGCGTTAGTCGTGCGCGGAGAATCATTATAAACTTCAATAAATGCGTTTTTTTAGTATCATCAGGAACAAGGAATTATTTATT
>CAYOLE010000006.1:0-34013 GCA_964404705.1 uncultured Rhodohalobacter sp.
CTTATGATCGACGATTACCACGGCACCAATGTTGTTCCGCTATCCGTTCGTGATAAGGAACTTGAAGAGTGCTACATTTTGATTGGAGGTTACAAATATTTGCAGTGGGGCGAAGCGAACTGTTTTCTGCGTTTTCCCAAAGATTGCGATCTTCGCCCGGCCATCACCGGCTGGTTCGCCGCCTTTGAAACGCTGGATAAACCACAAGCAGCCGGACCGGTTCAGTACGATGACGGTGATCAGCGATTTGCAACAGCTACCTACGACCCGATCTCGCAATTTCGTGCCGCTGAAGTTGTGAACTTTTTCAGAAAACAGGGGCTATCGTCCGAAGTCCTGGAAACGCAATACCGCACACAGGTAATTTACCTTAAAGCATTGTTTGATGAACACAATTTTGAAGGTTCAGAAATCGAAAGATCACATAACAGACCACCAGAAGAGTCAGGCGGTTTTCTTTCACTGCGATCTCCGCACGCGCGCACGTTACGCTCAAAACTACTTGAAAAAGGTATTTTTACGGATGCCCGCGACCAGATTTTGCGTCTCGGACCGGCCCCATATACCACCTCCAAACAGTGCAGGGAAGTTGTTAATGCACTTTTTAAAGAGATACGTTAGCCCTGAAATTATTTCTGTAAGTATTTCGTCATTTCGGTATCATACACATAGATTAAACATATACCTTCATGTAACAGAATAAAAAAATGAAAAAGATTAATTAGTCGTGACATTATGATGTCACTCCGGGATCTTATCATTACTGAAAAGTTAACCACAAAACCGATTTAGCAATATGGCCACTTCAAAAGACGACAGATTAAAAGCACTCGATACCGCAATGGGTCAAATAGAAAAACAGCATGGCAAGGGAACAATTATGAGACTTGGCGGAAATCCATACAACGAAATAGACGCTATCTCAACCGGTTCTATTATGGTAGATTACGCACTTGGCGTTAGCGGAATTCCGCGGGGACGGGTAACCGAAATATATGGGCCGGAGGCCAGCGGTAAAACCACACTTGCGCTGCAGGTAATTGCGCAGGCTCAGAAAAAGGGAGGGTACTGCGCTTTTATTGATGCAGAACATGCCTTTGATCCCAAATATGCTAAAAATCTTGGTATCAACACCGACGAACTGCTGATCTCCCAGCCCGACAGCGGTGAGCAGGCACTGGAAATCACCGAAACATTAATTCGCTCCGGAGCTTTGGATGTAATTGTGGTTGACTCTGTAGCGGCACTTGTTCCCCGCGCAGAACTGGAAGGTGAAATGGGAGATTCTCATATGGGCCTCCAGGCGCGGCTGATGTCGCAGGCGCTTCGTAAAATTACGGGGATTGTAAGTAAATCCCGTACTTCTTGCATATTTATAAACCAGGTTCGGGAAAAAATCGGCGTGATGTTTGGAAATCCCGAAACCACTACCGGTGGACGCGCACTCAAGTTTTACAGCTCAGTGCGAATCGATATCCGGCGGATAGGGTCACTGAAAAAAGGCGACGAAGTGCTGGGCAACCGAACCAAAGTTAAAATCGTAAAAAATAAAGTGGCCCCTCCATTTAAAGTTGTTGAATTCAATATTCTATATGGAAAAGGAATTTCGAGAGTCTCCGAGATTCTTGATCTCGCAGTGGAATATGATATTATAGAGAAGCGCGGAAGCTGGTATCGTTATGATGGGGACCCAATTGGCCAGGGAACCGATGCGGCAATGCAATTTCTGGAGGAAGATCCGGAGCTCACAGAAAAAATCGAAAAAATAGTTCGCGCCAGACTTATGCCCGAAGAGGCAGATGATCAAACGAAGAAAGAGGAGGCAAAAAAAGAAAAAGTAGCTGATGAGTCCTGACTTCAGCCAGAAAGATAATTTTACCAGGAGGGAGCAAATTGCTTCAGAGCTCCCTCTTTCCATCACATCTATAACTCTTCAAAAAAAGAACGGAGACCGTTACTCTCTGTTTCATGATAAAACATTTTTGATTGGTGTCTCGTCCCGGACACTGCTCGATTTTTCCATTCAAAAAGGGACAATACTTTCGAGGAATCTGTTTCAAAAAATCATTTCAGCTGAAGAGTACCAAAAGGTCAGGGACAGGGTTTATCGTCTGCTTTCGGGAAGAGACCACGGGGCAGAAGAACTCAGACGAAAGTTGATCAAAAAAGGTTTTTCCCCGGATATATCCGGGCAGATTGTAGAGGAATTTCAACAAAAAGATATTCTGAACGATTACACTTACGCCCGGAAATTCGCGCAGGACAAACACCATTTCAATCAATGGGGTGTAATAAAAATAAAGGCGGCGCTGTACAATAAAGGTGTATCAAAAAACGTGGTGGAAATGGTAGTAAAGGAGTTTAATGATGAAATAAATCAGGTAAATGTTTGTTTAGAACTGGCTCTGAAACGCCGAAAACACTTTCTGAGAGAAACTGATATATATAAACGTAAACAGAAAATTTTTCGATATCTTGCCGGCAAAGGATATTCACCCGGCAAAATTCAAGAATCAATCCCCATAATTTTAAAGCACCTGGATGCTTAATAAACTTACGCTCGATAAAGTTATAAAACTGTTCATCGGTCTGGCCGGTCTGTTACTGCTTGCTTTGATTGTGTATTATTACAGTAATCTGATTGCTTACGCTGTAATTGCGATGCTTTTAAGCTACATGCTCGATCCGATTGTAAATCGTCTTCAGGCGGCCGGCATGAGCCGAACCTTTTCTACTACTATAACGCTGGCCACCCTGCTACTTGTTATTGTCTGGGGATCCACATCGGTTATTCCAATGGTGGCAAACCAAATGGCCAGCCTTGCCCGGCAGCTTGATATTGAAAATCTGCGTTTTATAGCAGAACAGATAGAAATGAGTATTATTGGAACTTTTGAATTCATTCCTGAAGGATTTCTCCGCAATAACATTGCCGTTTTTTCTGATAATTATTTCAATATGGAGCAAATTTCGAATCTCCTGGGAGATGCAATCGGGATTTTCACCAACCTGTTTGCCGCTTTTCTTGTGATCCCTTTTGCTACATTCTTTTTTCTTAAAGATGGCCATAAAATCCGTCGCGATCTTCTGAAGCTGGTTCCCAACAAATATTTTGAAACTATTCTCAGCCTTGTAGATAAAATCGAAACCAGGCTGGGTTTTTACTTCAGAAGTGTTTTTGTGCAATGTACTCTTGTAGGTATAGCGAGTTGGCTGGCGCTTTCTGTTGCAGGTTTAAACAACGCTGCATCCGTAGGAATTGCGATAGGTGTCGCAAATTCCATCCCCTATTTTGGACCGCTTATAGGTTATATTCTTTCTATTGTAATTTCAATAATCGAAACCGGTGACTTTTCCTTAGTCATTCCATGTATCCTTGCCGTCTTAAGTGCACAAATTTTAGATAATGTCGTATTGCAGCCTCTCATTTTCTCAAAATCGGCTGATATGCATCCGGTAGCAATCCTGTTTATTATTCTGATTGGAGCTCAAACTGCTGGAATTTTAGGCATGCTCATTGCAATACCGATCGCTACCATTATAAAAATCTCCATTAATCAGGTAACGTGGAGTTTTAACAACTACAGAATTTTCAGGCTTGATCAATTTCAGTCAACAAACACGTCACAAACTGAGCGGAAAACTTCTGCAAATCTATCTGAATAATCGGTTTTTATTTTTCTATCTTTTCAATTCCGCTAAAACCGCATTGAACAGTCTCCTGTGCACAAACTTCTATTTTTTGCATCCGGTTCGGGTACAAATTTTCAATCTGTAATTGATGCTGTAGAAACAGGCCGTTTAAATGCATCTATCTGTGGATTAATTACGGATCGCCAGGATGCCGGTGCCATACAACGAGCCAGAAAATACTCCATACCCGTACATACCATTTCCCCGAAAGATAACGATCAGTTTACCACTGAACTACAATCTGCCCTGGAAGACCTATCACCGGACCTTATTATTTTAGCAGGCTATTTATGTAAGATCCCTGACTCAATAATTAATCTTTACAGGGGTAGAATAATTAACATCCACCCCTCTTTACTGCCCAAATATGGCGGCAAAGGTTTTTATGGGCAGAACGTCCATCGGGCTGTTATTGAAGATGGCGAATTATGGTCAGGTTGTACTGTTCATTTTGTTGATGAAATTTATGACAACGGCGATATTATAGCTCAGAAAAAAGTACGGGTAAAAGCAGAGGATACCCCGGAAACACTTGCAAAAAAAGTTCTTAAAGAAGAGCATAAACTACTGCCTGATACAATCCAGAAAATACTAACTCAAAAATCAGACACCTGAAACGTGGCCTTACAACCTCTTGACTCACTACCTGAACATCCATTAAAAATAAAACGCGCATTATTATCTGTTTCCGATAAAACAGGGATAGCAGAACTTGCCCATGAATTACACAAGCAAAATGTTGAGCTGATCAGCACAGGAGGAACAGCAAAAGCCATTCGTGATGCAGGTGTTCCGGTAACAGACGTGCGGGAAATCACAGGTTTTGACGAATGCCTCGACGGGCGGGTAAAAACCCTGCACCCGGTTGTTCATGGAGGAATTCTTGCCCGGACCAGCCATCAGCCGGATATTGACGAACTTGAACGCCTGGAAATTAAACCGATTGAGCTTGTGGTGGCAAACCTGTATCCATTCCAGGAAACCATCAAAAAGAAAGATGTTACTCCTGCTGCAGCAACAGAAAATATTGATATAGGCGGTCCCACGATGATTCGAGCCGCTGCCAAAAATTTTGCACACGTGGCAGTTTTAACAAAACCGACACAATATCAGCAGTTTATTTCTGAGTTTAACTCTAATTCTGAAATTAACTATCACTACCGCCGGTCTCTTGCACGAACTGCGTTTGAACTCACGGCTGCCTATGATACGGCAATCAGCCGATATTTCAATCAGCTCGAAGAAACGGTTGTTCCGGATCAGCTCTCATTTGCATATGCCAAATCAGGAGAGCTGCGATACGGCGAAAATCCGCATCAACAGGCTGGTGTTTATGGCAATCAGCAGAAGTTTATTGATTGCTTCCACGGCAAACAGCTCAGTTACAATAACTATCTCGATGTAGATGCCGCGCTTCGGCTGATGGCTGATTTCTCAACTGAACAACCCACAGCTGCAATTTTCAAACATACGGGGCCGTGCGGGGTCGCCGTTGCAGATTCCCTGAAACAAGCCTATGAAAAAGCGTTCTCAACCGATACAGTATCACCTTTTGGTGGAATCGTCTGTTTAAATCAAACACTTGATCTGCCGACAGCCGAATCGATAGATGAGATTTTTACGGAGATTATAATGGCACCGGATTTCTCAGATGAAGCCCTGGAATTATTGGTTAGGAAAAAGAACCGGCGATTGATACGGATTCTTTCATGGCCGGATAGTACATCAGATATATCATTCCGTTCCATTTTTGGCGGTGCCCTGATGCAACAGGAAAATCACCTGTTGTTACCTGATGATAAAGTTCAGATCCCCACTATACGCCGGCCGACAAAATCTGAAATGGAAAATTTACGTTTTGCCTGGACGGTTGTAAAGCATGTTAAATCGAATGCAATTGTCTATGCCGGCGAGATGAGAACCATTGGAATTGGCGCAGGTCAGCCCAGCAGGGTCGACAGTTCAGAATTGGCAATCCGGAAAGCAGAAAAAGAGGGATTATCCATAAGAGAAAGTGTAGTTGCATCAGATGCCTTTTTCCCGTTTGCTGATGGTGTTGAAGCTGCCGCACAGGCGGGAGCAACCGCAATTATTCAGCCCGGAGGCAGTGTTCGCGATGAAGAAGTTATAGAGACTGCCGATAAGCATAATATTGCTATGGTGTTTACAGGAACCCGTCATTTCAGACATTGATGTATTGGGTTCAAAATAGGGAAACTATCGTTCGCAAATAGAAGCACAATCTCGTATTTTCGAGAGTTGATCCTCATAACAAAAAATCTATCTCAATTAGATGTCCGATATTTATACTCAAACGAAAACCAAGACATCAAAAGACCAAAGAAAAAAGGGGCTTTTTGATTTTCTCTATACCGATATTGCAATTGACCTGGGAACAGCTAACACTTTAATTTATGCTAAAGACCAAGGCATTGTATTGAACGAACCCTCCATTGTTGCTCTGAATAATCAAAACACTCCTGTTGCCACCGGTCATGAAGCCCGCCTGATGCACGAAAAAACGCACCGGAATATTCGAACCGTAAGACCTTTGCGCGATGGAGTTATTGCTGATTTTGAAGTCGCGGAACAGATGATTCGCGGTATGATTAAGAAAGTAAAAGTAAAATGGTATTCTTCCACACGGCAAATGGTGGTTTGTGTACCCAGCGGCATTACTGAAGTTGAGAGACGGGCGGTGCGCGACAGTGCCGAGCATGCAGGTGCCAAAGAGGTTTATCTTGTTGATGAACCGATGGCGGCCGCCATTGGAATTGGCCTGGATGTACACGAACCGGTTGGAAATATGATTGTTGATATCGGTGGTGGCACTACGGAAATTGCGGTTATTGCCCTCTCTGGTATTGTTTATGCGCAATCTGTGCGACTGGGAGGCGATGAGCTGAATGATGATATCATCAACTATTTCAGACGGAATCACAACCTGTTAATTGGCGAGCGGACAGCTGAGAAAATTAAATGCGAAATTGGCAGCGCAGCTCCGCTTGATGATGAACTTGAGATGATTACCAAAGGCCGTGATCTTGTGAACGGAGTACCGAGAACCCGGCAGGTAACATCAAAAGATGTACGCGAAGCGATCTCTGAATCCGTTAATACTATTGTTGAATCGATTACTAAATCGCTTGAACAAACACCCCCTGAGCTTTCAGCCGACATTCTGGATCGTGGTATTATGTTAACCGGCGGCGGAGCGCTACTGAAGAATCTGGACAAACTGATTATGGAGACAACAGATCTGCCCGTTCACATCGCAGAAGATCCGCTCACAGCCGTAGTACGAGGTACCGGTTCAATCCTGGAAGATCTTGAATATTATAAAACAGTGGTTTCTTAAAATATTTGGCTCTTTAGATGCGACGCTTATCAGACGCAAAAGATTACATCCTGACAGCTATTTTGCTTCTGTTGGCCATCGCTATGATGATTAACAGGCACGACGGAGGTCTGCAAAATGCTCGAAAAGCATCCATAACGGTGCTCAGTTATCTCGAGCAGCCTTTATCAGTTATTCGAGTCTATCGACAGGCACTTACCACCAACACTTATTTACATCGCCAAAACATTCAACTTCAGGATGAACTGAGCCGCCTTCGCTCGGTTGAAGAGCAAAATCGTATACTTCGCGATCTGCTTGAACTCAGACAGGAATCTTCACAGCCGGTTATTCCCGTTCGTATCGTTGCAAAAGATCTGACAGGCCTTAATAACTCTTTAACTATAGACGCCGGTACCGAGGATGGTGCTAAAGTTGGAATGCCAATTATTAATTCAGATGGGCTGATTGGCCAAATTATAGTAACAAGCAAGCATTATTCTCAGGTTTTGCCCTATTCAAACTCTCTATTTAGAGTGAGTGCAAGTGTAGCAGAAACCCGTGCATATGGTATCGTTTCGTGGTCTGCCACATCACACAATAAACTTTTATTAAATCATATACCCCAGACTATACAGGTACAGGAAGGGCAAATAGTTGAAACCTCTGGTTTTAGTAATCAATACCCTGCAGGGATACCCATTGGCGAAATTATTGGGATGGAACCCGGTGATGGTATTGAAACACAAACCGTTCATATTCGTGCATTCGCCGATCTTTTTACAGTAGCTGAAGCCTTTATCGTAGCATTTGAACCCGATACTGTATTACAAGAACTCGAAGAGGAACAACAGGAGTTGTTTTGATAAGATCCGATGTGCTTCGTCTTCTGATGATGGGTTTTGGGGCCGTTATTATACAGGTAGTACTACTGAGGCATCTCACTATATTTAATGCAGAATCGGACCTGGTATTCATTTTTACTTTATGGATATGTACAAAACTACCGAAAACAGAAGCGTTGCTAATCACCGCTTTTGCAGCCTTTTTTCAGGATGCACTTACAGACTTATGGGGGTTGAATCTTTTTTCAAAAGTAATTACAGTTTTTATACTACATAACTTTTTAAATCGTACTTCAGAGAAAAGTTTTTTGGTCTGGCAGGTTTTTTTAATCGTGACCGGAGCATCATTTTTACATAATTTATTTTTTTATATCGTTAGCTCATTATCCGGTGTATATGCAAGTGAATATGTGGTGGTAAGCCTGTTGCTGGTCAGTACACTTTTCACCGCTATTCTCGGAAGCTTTCTGCACCTTGTTCGTTCAAGATAATCATGGCAAACCGGCTAAAACTTCAACACATTCAAACTTCCGTTCGGATTCTCCAGGGAATTATTGTAATTGGTCTGCTGGTTACTCTTAGCCGTGTATTTCAGCTGCAGATTATCGACTACGAAGAATATGTACCTCTAAGCCGGCAAAACAGTATTCGGATGGATATTGTAAATCCTGCCCGGGGTCTTATTTATGACAGAAATGGGGTGATAATGGTTGAAAATCAACCGATTTATTCAATAACAATAACTCCTGCAAAATTCAAAATAGAGAATCTTCCCCTGCTTGCCGAACTTCTGCAACTCGAAGAAGATGTTGTGATGAATCGAATATCAGAAGCGCAAAACTACTCCTGGCAGCGAAAATCACGATTATTTACTGAAGTTTCATTTGAAACATTTTCAGCTATTGAAGAAAATGTATGGCGATTACCTGGTATCGGCCATCAGATAGAAAGCAAACGCAACTATCCTCTGGATTTCTCTGCATCGCATGCTTTGGGTTATTTGCGAGAAGCCTCACCTGAGGATTATACTCATGATGAAACCCTGAGACTAGGCGACCGTGTTGGTAAAAGTGGCATTGAAATGGTATATGACGAGTATTTAAGAGGTGAAAAGGGAACTCAATATTTAAGCGTTAATGCATATGGACAGGCACTTGGAAGTTACGAAAACGGTAATTTAAATCACTCGCCCCAAAAAGGTGCAGATTTAGTAACCACAATCGATGCAGAACTACAGGCATTGGCTGAAAAATTGATGCAGCGAATGTCTGGCGGGCTTGTTGCAATGGATCCTCAAACTGGTGAAATATTAACAATTGTAAGCTCCCCTCACTTCGATCTTGACCGCCTTTCCGGAAAAATGGACCACAGCTACTGGCAGTCAGTAAACTTCGATTCCCTCCGCCCGTTGTACAATCGGGCAATCTCCTCACGCCAGCCGCCCGGGTCCACTTTTAAACCTTTTATGGCTCTTTATGGACTTCATACAGGTTTGATTACCCCCGAAAAAGAGATTGTGAGCACCGGTCCGTACAGGCGGGGGCGATTATATGGTGATACGGCAGATCCAGGTGTTTATAGATTGAGAAATGCTCTTGCTCAGTCAAGCAATTATTACTTTTTTTGGATGATGGATCAAATAGCAAGTAATGGCGGATTGGATGATTGGGCTGAAAAAATGAACGATTTTGGGATGGGGCCCACTACAAATATTGATCTGCCTTTTGAAGCCCGGGGGCTTATGCCTAATACCGACTATATGAATCGCAGTTTCGGCGATCGGTATTGGGGTGTAGGAGATCTGATGAGTCTGGGTATTGGTCAGGGCATGGTGTCTGTTTCCCCGCTGCAAATGGCAGTTGCTACATCCGTAATTGCCAATGGCGGCTACCGGGTACAGCCGCATATAGTAAAAGAAATCCATCATGGTGATAATTCTGTAAGCTACACACAGCCATATAAAGAACGAATTGAATGGGTTAAACCATCTTATATTTCGGCTGTGCAAAATGGCATGCTCGATGTTGTAACTGAAGGCAGCGGACGTTACTATGCCAATATTCCGGGAATTAATACAGCGGGTAAAACAGGTACAGCTCAGAATCCGCACGGGGAAGATCATGGATGGTTTATTGCTTACGCCCCGGCAGAAGATCCAAAAATTGCTATAGCAGTATTAACAGAAAACTCTGGTTACGGTTCAATTTCAGCTACTCCGGTAGCTTCACTGCTTATCGAAAAATATCTTACCGGTGAAATTAATCGAAATCACGTGATGGACGTAGTTCTGAACTTTACTACACAACCAACTCGTCAAAATCAGATACAAACCGTGGAGGCCGCCAATGATTAATATCAGAGATTTTAGCTGGTCGGTTATTTTTATCTGGTTGTCGATTGCCACAGTGGGGCTTATTGCTATTTATAGTGCAACTTTGGGACCTGTATCTCAATTTTTACCTTTCTCCATTCAAGGTAATTTTTTACGACAACTTACCTGGATTTCCCTTTCTGTTGTTGTATTAGTAGCGATTCAATTTACATCACCGAGAACCTTCCAGGGGGCATCATACATAATATATGGGGTATGTTTGATACTGGCTGTTATAACGATTTTTGCTGGAATTGAAGTAGGAGGAGGCCGGCGCTGGCTTTCAATTTTCGGGTTTCGCCTGCAAGTAAGTGAATTTTTAAAGCTCGCTACTATTCTTGCTGTGGCCAACTACCTCACACACAAACGGGAAATGTCAGTTGGCAACTTAAAAACAGCTTTTACAACACTTGCAATTATTTTGGTACCTGTAATAGTGATAATGCTGCAAAACGATACAGGTACAGCCCTTATCTTGCTTACTCTAATTCCGATTGTCCTTTTCTGGTCAGGTTTGCCGTATGGCCTCTCATTATTAATTATTTCACCGGCAATTATCGGTTATTTTTCTGTTATTGGCATACCGTATGGCATAATCGCAGCTTTAATTCTTACCATTTTGATTTTCTTTTTACAGAGACAAAAATGGCTTAGTATATCCACAGCAGTTCTGGGCTTTTTGATTGTTGTTGGCACTGAAGTAGCTCTCCACCAGATTTTGCAACCTCACCAGCGGGCACGGATTGAGGCTTTTATAAATCCATCTTTGGATCCTCATGGAGCAGGGTGGAATGTTTTACAAGCTAAAACTGCAATAGGCTCAGGTGGGCTGCATGGCAAAGGTTTTATGGAAGGAACGCAAACCCAGCTGCGTTTCCTGCCAGAACAGTGGACTGATTTTATATATTGTGTGATTGGTGAAGAATTTGGCTTTATGGGTTCGGCATTTCTGATAATACTATACGGATTTCTTTTCCTGAAGCTACTTTCTTTAGCAGGTACACATAAACATCCGTTTGCACAACTGGTGATTGTAAGCGTTACGTTCATCTATTTTGCTCACTTTCTGGTGAATGTAGGCAGCGCTACCGCAATGCTTCCCATTATGGGCGTACCATTACCGTTTGTTAGTTATGGTGGTTCTGCATTCCTGGCAAACACAATAATGCTTGCTATTTGTCTGAATATGGATCTGTACAAGAGATCGTTCAGTATATATCGATAAAGATGATGACTGTTTAATACTGTTTCTACCTGCTGTTTACTCTATCTTCCAAATCATTCAAAAACCGGTCAATTCGATCTGCATTCACCCCGATATCGCCGCGGCCAATCCGGGATTTCGACCTCATATCCACACGGGTTCCCTCACTGGTTTCTGTGATACGCAATACTACATCATCCTTAAATCCAAACCATGCCAGCTTTTCGGTTGCTTCCACTTTCCCTTCCTCCCGGTTGATACTTACCATATCCCATCCGCGGTTTGCTATGAGATTCACAATCTCATCAATCACCTCTTGTTTCGGCATATTCACCACGAGTGGCTGAATGTCTGGATATGCTTCTCTTTGTGTCTGCGCGGTTTCTTCTCCGGCATATTCCGGCGGGTTTGGAGCATCCTGTCGCAAACGAACCATCGCGACAAATTCAGGCGGAGTCTCCAGATCTGTTGATATATCATGAATCGGAGGTGCGTTCTGGCCTTTATAATACCAATAGACCCCCGTGGCTGAGACACCAAGCGTGAGCAGAAATCCGACCAGAACCATCGCTTTAACTTTTATACCTGAATTTTTTAGAAAGAAAAAGAAGATGGTCTGTATTATCAGCAGAACCACCGCTGTATACGCTGCATATCGTAATAATGTAAATCCGGTGCCAAGCTCCCATACTCCCCATTGATAACCATATCCCGATAGAATAAATATCGCAGTAACAATCAATGAAAGGTAGAATAATATTTTTACAAAGCCTCTTTTCATATCCAGTGAGTTTAGATTATCATTTCATTCATTTTACAACATTTCATTCATTATTGGAATTTTGATCTTTAAAAGTAGCCGGTATTTCCATTAGTCTTCCAAATGATTAACCCTTATTTTTAAAAGCTACCATAAATTTTATCACTCATAAAAAAACAACAAGCATGGAAGGCACTGTACGCGTTCGATTTGCACCCTCACCTACCGGATTTCTCCACATCGGCGGGTTACGAACAGCACTTTATAATTATCTTTTTGCTAAACATCATACCGATGGAAAATTTATACTGCGTATTGAAGATACTGATCAGAGCCGGTACGTTGAAGAGGCAGAGCAGGATATTATAAAATCGCTCGGGTGGTGTGGTATGGAAATTGACGAAGGCCCAGAAAAAGGAGGCAAATATGGCCCTTATCGGCAGAGTGAACGGAAAGAACTTTATCAACAATATGCCGGTCAACTTATTGATAGCAGCCAGGCATACTATGCGTTCGACACCCCTGAAGAACTTGACCAGATGCGCGAACGACTTCAAAAATCGGGGAACCCATCACCCAAATATGATGCTGTCACACGCCAGTCTATGAAAAACAGTCTAACACTTTCGCAAGATGAGGTAGAAAAACGACTGGATGCTGGAGAAGAATATGTAATTCGACTGAAAGTGCCCCGCCGTGAAACCGTTCGTTTTGAGGATATCATACGTGGCCATGTATCGTTCGAAACCAAAGGACTTGATGACCAGGTTCTATTGAAATCGGATGGCATGCCCACCTATCATCTTGCAAATGTGGTCGACGATCATCTGATGAAAATCACCCACGTAATTCGCGGGGAAGAGTGGCTTAGCAGTACTCCAAAACACATTTTGCTATATAAAGCCTTTGGCTGGGATACACCAAAAATGGCACACCTACCCCTAATTATGTCACCCAGCGGCGGTAAGCTTTCGAAGCGAAAAGCTGAAGAGGAAGGAATTCCGATTAATACCAAAGATTACATCAAAAACCATTACGAACCGGAAGCTCTGATTAATTTTCTTGCCTATCTTGGATGGAGTCCTGGAGATGACAGCGAAATACACTCACTCGAAGAACTTTGCAGGCTTTTTACTCTCGATCGCGTAAGCAAGGGCGGTGCCGTGTTCAATCATAAAAAACTGCTGTGGTATAATGAACACTATCTTCGGGAGCAGTCTGACAAGGAAATTGCCGCAAAATTACAGTCAATTGCTTCTGAGCGCGATATTAATCTGCCGGAAGGAGAATATCTTGAACAGGCCGTAAATTTATTGAAAGACAGGGTCAGCAAAGCAGATGAACTGCTCTTGATGGGTGATTTTTTCTTCAACGACCCGGAGGAATATGATGAAAGAGCTCTGAAAAAATGGAAAAACGACAGCTCTAAACTGGTTGCTGACTATAAAAACAAGATTACAGATTTGCCTGAAAAAGAGTTTAAGGCAGCCACTCTGAAATCAAACCTGGAAGCGGTGATTGAAAAACACGATGTGGGATTTGGCAAATTAATGATGCCACTTCGAATTGCGGTTACCGGTCAGGGGTTCGGCCCGGATTTGTTTGCTTCAATGGAATTGCTGGGCAAAGAAACAGTGATTCGAAGAATTGAAACTGCATTGGAGAAATTAGATTAGAGGGTGAGATTCCCGACTGTCGAATCTCCTTCGACTGTCGGGTTTTATCGAAATTAAGGTGTTCGACAGGAACTCGAACTTACTTCTGGGCTTTATAACTCGACCGACGAAAAAGACAATCGTCGGTCGAGGGATCAGAGAATATATTTTTTTATCGGAATATAGCTGAAACCTTTTATCTTGATTAACTATTCGACTCTAAAATATCAAGCTTATGAAACTCTTTCTCAAGATCTTAGCCGGTATACTTCTCTTTTTTATTCTCCTGTTAATTGGCCTGAATCTTTACTTCACAGATGAACGCCTTAAATCAATGATTTTGCCAGAAGTGAGAGAAACTGTAGGCACCGATGTACAGGTGGACCGGATGTCTCTGACTTTTTTCAGAACGTTTCCACGGTTCGGGGTAGAACTGGGTGATTTTATTCTGCCTGATCCCGAGGGTGAACCCGTCGTAACATTCGATGAGTTGCTTGTCGGAATTGAACTTATTCCGCTTTTACGTGATGAAGTGTCAATTTCGCAGCTTCGCATGATCAGACCTGAACTTACGTACCGGTTTTTTGAGGATGGCTCCACCAATATCGATTTTCTGCTCGATCTGGCGGACGAAGAAACAGAACCTGAGGAAGAAGGGTACGCGATCACCATATCACAGTTCACTATTCAAAACGGTTTCATCAATTACAGAGATGATGCCGAAAATACAATTGTAACGATGGCAGGTCTTGACGCCTCAATCGCTTTGCGGTTTGATGAATTGATCGAAAGCGTTGTTGATGCTGATTTGGCTTCACTTTCTGCCAGTGTCAATGATACAACCTACATTGATAATCTTGCGTTAAGCCTCAATCAAACCTCAACCGTCGATTTCGAAAATGAGCTCCTTACGATTACGGAAGGAGAACTCTCCATTCGCGGACTTGGATTGAACCTATCAGGTACGGTTAGCGACTGGGGAGCGGAAGCTCCGGTGCTGAATGTGCAGTTTGCATCGAGTTCAGAAAATTTCGGAGAACTGCTAAGGCTGGCTCCGCCTGAGTATGATGAGCAGCTGGCAGGCCTTGAAACCCGCGGCACCCTTGTTTTGGAAGGATCAATATCAGGATCATTCACCGAAGATGATCTCCCCGACTTCGATTTAGTGGTAAATGTATCTGATGGATACCTGCAAAATCCTGATCTGCCGGATGCCATTGAGGATATTAATATATCGCTGACCTTCGATAATGAACTGGCTACACTCAGCGAGTTCAGAGCCCGTGCGGCAGATAACACGGTTACTGCCTCAGGTACAGTTGAGCGTCCGCTCGATGATGACGCAGTATTTTCTATTGCGTTCGACGGAGATGTGGATCTCGCTACTGTAAGCCGATTCTATCCAATTGATGAATTGGGTGTGCAGGATATGAGCGGGCTATTAACAGCTGATATGAACGCAAACGGACGGATCGACCTGCCGGAAGATGCCTCTTTTTCAGGAAATTTTACGCTCACTGATGGACTACTGCAATACGAGGATGTTCCCCGGCCCATTGAGCAGATTAATGCAATTGTTCAGGCAAGCCACGAACAGGTCATCATCGAAGAATCAGGCTTTCGCGCAGCCGACAACTTATTTACAATGAGCGGATCAGTCACTAATCCGCTGGACGAAAATAATAGAAATGTAGATTTGTCTGCCGTGCTGAATTTTGATCTCGCAACCATCAAAGAGTTTTACCCAATTGATGAAGATACATTATCACTTCGCGGTCAGTTTGATGCCAATATTGTGTTAAGAGGTTATGCAGATCCCGATCGCATGGAAGAACTTTTGCAGCGCAGCACATTTCAATTGCAGGATGGATATATCGCTCATCAATCGCTGGGGCAACCTCTTGAAGATATCACACTGGAAGCGGAAGCTACGGGTACACGGCTTTCTATTAATACCGGGCAGTTTACATCCGGGCAGAATTCACTTGCAGTGCGTGGATCAGTCAGCAACTACCTGAGTGAAGAACCATTGATTGATCTCACTTTCGATGGCAATGCGATGTTAAGTGATATCTCTGAATATTATCCGCTCGAACCCTGGATTCAGGAGCTTTCGGGTGATGCGGTTCTGAACCTGAATGCACGTGGACAGGCGGGGGATCCTCAAGAGATAGCTCTTAATGGTTCTCTTGAGGTTAGCAATGTGAATGCCGTGGGCGACTCTATTCCACTTCCGGTTACCGAGTTGAATGGGATACTCAGTATTACACCCGAAGTAATGACCCTCGAGGAGTTTTTTATGAACTTTGGCTCATCAGATATCGAGCTTGAAGGTCGTGTGGAAAACTACATGGGATTTCTTGAAGAGAATCACCCTAACTCTTCCACCATGCCTGCTATTACGGGTACGTACAGAAGCCGGTTACTGGATCTGGATGAGATGATCGACTGGGATGAGGAGACCGATCCAGACGAACCCATTCCGATTGAACTGCCCTCGATGACCTCACAAGTTACAGCACAAATTGACAGGCTGATATTTTTTGGCGTACCTGTTACCGATATTTCCGGCTCGGGGCGCACAACATCTGATCAGATTATACTTGATGAAGCAACCGCCACACTTTTCGATGGCACAGCTACCGGCACAATGGAATGGAACGTACCCAGTTCCGATCGAACAAACATTTCATTTGAGGGAAACCTTAACGAATTAACCGCCGAAGCATTTTTCCGTGATACCGGATTTTTAGGAGCTGACAGTCAGTTCCACCAGCATATTAGTGGTGCGTTCAGTACCGATATTTCTTATTACACCGAAATGGACGAAACACTAACACCTGATTTAACAACAACCCAAGCGGAAGGTACATTCGGCATGACACAAGCCAGTATGCGCGGACACCCGATCCAGGAGCAAATTGCTGATTTTATTAATGTTGATGAGTTACGAAACCTGGCACTTGATGAATGGACTGCAACCTATACCATTCAGGACAGCGTACTTACATTCGAGGATTTCAGTCTCACAAGCGATAATATTGGCTTAGAGCTTGATGGAACTCAGAACATGATAACAGACAGGATCAACTTTCGTGCAACTATGCTGCTGCCTTCCCAGTTCAGAAGAGGCATCGCAAGTGTGATATCGGACAGAGCGGTTGATGTATTACAGCGGGAAGATGGAATCATAGCCGTGCCAATACGTATTACAGGTACTGCTACAGATCCCCAGATACAACAGGATAATGAGCTTATTGAGGAAATCATCCGTGATGCTGTAGAGGACGGAGCAGAGAATGTACTTCGGAGGCTTTTTGGGGGATGAATTTTGATAAAGTTCACGGGGCGGAACACCGGCGCAATGTTCTCATGAACCTCAGGAAGCATCAATAAAAACTGAAGGATTGAGAGAAGTAAAAAGAAAAATAGCGTATTTATCAGGTCCCCAAATTAATCAGAACTTTCTCATCTGCTTTTGTATTTTAGGGCTAAATTTAATCAACCTGATACATGAACAGCAGCAACCATCTAACCTGGGGACCGAGTCCTGAAGTATTTACGATACCTGAATTTTACCTTCCTTTCTCCGTTTCAATATTTGGCCTGATCCTCTCAGTAGTAATTTTTATTCTGGGCTGGCAAAAAATAAAACCTGCTGAGAAGGAAGAACGAATGGAGGAGCCCTGGAAAGCATGGGCGCTCGGGGCCGTAGCTTTCATCGTAGGGCAAATTCCATTTCTTTTCCTTAGTTCACCCACACTCGATACTATCGGTCCACTGGAGCCGCGATGGTATGGCTTATTATTCGCTTGTGCGTTCATTTTTGGTTATATGATCACCTTTCGAATGTTTCAATATGCCGGGCGCTCCCAAGAGGATATGGACCGCCTTTTAATTTATGTACTGATTGCCACAGTGATCGGAGCACGTCTGGGCCACGTTATTTTCTACGATCTTGATTATTATCTGCGCAACATTCATTTAGTTCCACAAGTTTGGACAGGGGGTCTTGCCAGTCACGGTGCAGCGGTTGGAATTATCATTGCTATGTATCTTTATGTAAAGAAAACGCCGGGTATGACATTCTTTTGGCTGGCCGACCGTGTTGTACCCGCAGTTGCAATTGGTGGTATGTTCATCAGAATTGGCAACTTTATGAATTCCGAAATACTGGGAGAACCAACTGACCTGCCGTGGGCTGTTATTTTTGAAGCATCCCCTCATTTGTCCGCAACAGAGAGATTGATACCGCGCCATCCTTCAATGCTTTATGAAGCTATTCTGTGCATTTTAGTTTTTGTTGTTCTTTGGTATATCTACAAAAAATATAAAAACAGACCGCCTGAAGGATCATTATTTGCTACTTTTTTGGTGATGCTTTTTACAGGGAGATTTCTGATCGAGTTCACAAAACTGGCACACTCCGATATCGAAGCTACCTGGGCCCTGAATATGGGACAGTGGCTCAGTATACCGCTGGTGGCCTACGGAATCTGGGTTCTCGTAAAACAAGTAAATTGGAATAAACAGGGGAAATAGATTTCTAATCTTGAATGATTAGACTCTTACATGTTTTGATCTTTTAGTTGCCAGAAATATTCGTTGGAGATTCGCATCTTTACCTTAAAACTGAAATTGGAAACTTCCTGCAAGACCGAAGCTTTCCTCGTTTTCTTCAAACTCAGCAAGTGCATTAATTTGAAGGCTGATCAATGAAGTGATCTGGTGATTTAATCCTATGATATAAAGATTGGATGATCTGCTCATTAAATTAAACGTTAAGTGGTCCCATCGGACTAAAACTTCACTATTTTCCGTTACTTTATTTCCAAGTGTTAGATAAAGACCACTAATTGTTTCATCAAGAGTTGCATTGATATCGAAAGTTGTTCGTAGAAACTCTGCTGCTCCAAACCAGCTGTCGCTCCTGTAATCAGCAAAAATTCCATAGATAAGTCTGTTTTCCCTTGATATCAACCCGGTATTCCCAACAGTTTCATTTTCTGTTGTATTCAAGGCTCCATTTGCGCCAAAATAAAAAGAACCACCGTTATTAAGCTGCGAGTGAAATCCAGCTTTAGCAAGATACATGAACTGGTCTCCTGGGTTATTAAAACCTCTTCTTCCAATTCCATTAAAAACTCCTGCATTGTAATCAAATCCATCAAATCGGCCGGAAACCGATACCCCAAGTTCTCTTGTATTAAGCATTGTACCAATCAATCGCGCACGATTTATGAAATCAGTGTTGCCTGGATTGGGTTGAAGATCCAGGCCGATATCTGGTTTTTGCAAACCGGTTGTAATTTTAAATTCTTCGGAAGAAGAATATCCAACCGCTGCATCCATAATACTTGGTGCTCTTCTTAGATCGAGTTGAAGAACATAATTAAAACCACCATCCACATCGCCCCCAAACCGCAATCTTGTCGCTCCTAAACCAAATTGACGGCCGTTGTTAAACCCATCATCTTTCAAAGAAAAATTTGCCGTAGATTGCAGCAATAATCCCACATTAAAAGGCTCGCTCTTTAGAAAGTCTGAAATTTCATCATAAAGAGGTTCCTGGTTCTGTGCAATTAAAACACAGGGTAGAAGAAGTAAGCTTAGGATAACTGCAGATAATTTTTTAACTAAAAGCATAACCAGTTTTTTTTAATTTTTTTATTTGAGCCAAAGTAAGACACTCGGGTGATCTCTTCCACATATAATTCTATATCTTTATTAGACTTATCATTGTTCTTCACTTACATTTATCAGGAAATAATACAGATATATTTCATTTATGGATCATATAAAATTCGGTACTGATGGCTGGCGTGCGATAATAGCAAAAGATTACACTTTTAAAAATCTGTCTATAATAACACAAGCTGCTGCGAGATGGATTGTTGATAAAAAAGTTACTACAAACGGTGTGGTAATTGGCTACGATGCCCGTTTTATGAGCCGGAATTTTGCAGAACATGTGGCAACGGTTTTTTGTGCGATGGAAATCCCGGTCAGAATCTCCTCGTCCATTTCACCCACGCCGGCTGTAAGCTGGGCTGCTCATCATTATGAAGCGGTGGGAATTGTAATTACTGCAAGCCATAATCCCGCTCATTATAATGGCTTTAAAATAAAAGCACCCTTTGGTGGTTCTGCAACTCCTGATCAAATTACAGGCGTGGAATCCAGACTCAGACATTATGATTCTTCGCTACAAATCCGTCCATTTAGAGATTGCCTGAAAACCGGTATAATTCGGGAGATTTCTCTTACCAAACAATATCTGAATGTGATTCGCGAAAAGATAGATATTGAAGCCATCAAAAATAGTAATATACATATCGGCCATGACGCAATGTTTGGATCAGGTATGGGTACAATAAAAAATCTTTTGGGAGATCAGGTGTATGAGCTTCACAACGAAATTAATCCGTCATTTAAAGGAATAGCCCCGGAACCGATTGAAAATAATCTCAAAGAGTTTTCAGAATTTATTCCAAAAAATAATTGTCAGATTGGAATTGCCAACGACGGCGATGCCGACCGGATCGCTTTATTTGATGAAAATGGATCGATTGTGGATTCTCATCGCATTTTAAGCCTGCTTGTAAAATATCTTCATAAGGAAAAAGGGCTCTCCGGAACTATTGTAAAAACATTTTCTACCACCGATATGCTCAATAAACAGGCTAAGGCGTACGGGCTGCCAATCGAAGTTACTCCCATCGGTTTTAAATACATCGCAGAACTGATTGTGAACGGAGATGTGATTGCGGGAGGAGAAGAGTCAGGCGGATTGTCGGTAAAAGGGCATCTTCCCGAACGTGATGGAATCTACATCGGCCTTTTGATGACCGAAATGATGGTAAAATCCGGCAAGAAGCTGAGCGAACTTGTACAAGAACTATTCGATGAGTTTGGAGTACATGCTTATCATCGAAATGATCTCCACACTGAGGAGTCAAAAAAACAAGCAATGATAGAATTCTGCAAGGATAAAAAACTGACTGAGATTGCAGGTCTTAAAGTGGTTGATTGGCAGTTCACCGATGGAATCAAGCAGATTATGGAGGATGAATCCTGGCTGCTTGTCAGGCCTTCCGGTACTGAACCTGTGTTGCGAATTTATGCTGAAGCTTCCACAGCTGAACAAGCAAAAAAACTTGTTGAGGAAGTTTCTGCAATGGTAAAAGAGATGTAATGATGGCTTCTGAAACTACAGTGAGAGCCATTATAGATTCTTCGACGAACTAACAGCCCGTTTACACGACCTGTGACAGTTTTGGAAAATTATTAACCGGTTCACAGTTCACCCCCCCACGCAATGCCCGTGGAACACTGAAGGGGAGATCTTTTCTTGTTCAGACTGGATATACCAGTCCCGGGAAGGGACGACAGAATGTAGCCCCATGCTTTAGCGGGGGGTAATAGGGAAGCATTACATCCCTTAGTCCCGGCAGGGACGGCACTTAAGAGCTGTACTTCTGTATTAATACCGTTATTCTATTCATATCCTTGAAGAGGATAAACAGATTGGTTTCTGAGTTCGGCGGGCCGTCCCTGCCGGGGACTTGCCTGATTTGATGCTGACCGGCAAACCCCACAGTGAACTGCGGGGCTACATCCTGCCGTCTCTCCGAGACTTCTCAATAAAGATTTTCCGATGTAAACGCTACGATGGCCCGCACCGTAAAAGCCCCGCTTCAGGTCTTCATTGGTATCTTCACACATGGGCTAATAAAGCACCAGCTGGATTAAGGAATCTTGTTATACATCTTCGTATGTTTAATCATGATCCTACACTCGAGGCATGGATCACCTACGAATTAACATAACTCCATGGCGCATCTTCACTCGCACGGCCCCAATGAAATTACACTAACAATTGTGTGTGCACTATCGCTTTCTTTGGGTGCCATTGCAGAATTTACCGCCTTCCTGCCTGAATCTATCTCAATTTTCCTTTATATCGTTTCTTATCTCAGCGGCGGATATCATGGATTTATCGATACAGTTACGCATCTGAGAAGGATGAAAATCGACATCCATTTTTTAATGATAAGCGCAGCAATTGGAGCAGCAATTTTGGATCAATGGATTGAAGGTGCTATTCTACTCTTCCTTTTCTCACTGAGTGGTGCACTGGAACATTATGCCCTGGACAAAAGCCGAACGGCCATTCATTCCCTTCTTAAACTACGTCCATCTCAGGCTCTGCTATTAAAGCCAAATGGTACTGAAGAAACTGTTCACATTGAAAAATTAAATATTGGTGATGTGGTGGTGGTAAAGCCGGGAGAGCATATCCCGATTGACGGCAAGATTATTAAAGGTGAAACAACAATCGATCAATCGGCTATTACCGGCGAAAGTGTACCGGTTTCAAAATCACCCGGCGATAATGTATTTGCGGCAACTCTGAATGAAAACGGAGTGATACAATTGAAAGTCAGTAAACGGGCGGAAGATACAACTGTATCAAAAATTATTGAATTGGTGGAGAAAGCACAGAAAAACCGGGCCAAAACCCAGCGGTTTCTTGATTCCTTTGAACCACGATATGCGGTCAGTGTTGTGGTGGCGGTGATCGGTCTCATTTTTATTCCCTGGCTACTTTTCGGGCAGGAGTTTGATCCTACTTTTTACCGCGCCATAACAGTATTAGTGGTGGCCTCCCCCTGCGCACTGATTATCAGCACGCCGGCATCGATTATCTCCGCCATTGCAAATGGAGCCAAAAGCGGCATCCTGTTTAAAGGTGGCGCCTACGTGGAGCAGACGGTTGAAATAGATACGATTGCTTTTGATAAGACCGGAACGCTGACTGAAGGCAAACCTAAAGTTACAGATCTATGGTCGTTAAACTCCGATTCGTCTGAAATTTCTAATCAGTTGGATTATACATCAAAAATGCTGGCAATTGCAGCGGGTTGTGAGCTGCACTCTGAACATCACCTGGCCAGCGCAATTGTGGAAAAAGCCGCTGAACTTGATGTAATTCCCCAGAAAATTTCCAACATGCAGGCAGTTCCTGGCAAAGGAGTGGAAGCTACGTTAAATGGTTACCACGTTTCTGTGGGTAATACCAAACTGTATGAAGAGAAAATCTCCGGATGGAATTCGTTACTGACCGAAAAAGCAGAGGAATTACGGAGTAAGGGTAAAACAGTTGTATTTGTGGTTAAAGATGACAAGCCGATTGGCCTCATTGGTCTGGCCGATCAGCTACGCCCTGCTACTGAACAAACAATCAAAAATCTGCGTACGTTGGGAATCAAAAAGATGGTGATGCTAACCGGCGACAATCGTGGTGTAGCTGAGTCGATTGCAAAAAAACTCGGCCTCGACGAGATCCATGCCGATCTGCTTCCTGAACAGAAAGTAAAGGTTATCGAAACTTTGAAAATGGATGGAACTGTTGCCATGATTGGCGATGGTGTAAACGATGCGCCAGCTCTTGCAAGCAGTAACCTGGGAATAGCCATGGGCGCTGCCGGTACAGATGTAGCCCTTGAAACAGCCGATATTGTGCTGATGGGCGACGATCTTGCTAAGTTACCCTATTTGATTTCCCTTTCCAGAAAATCGAAAAAGGTTGTTTGGCAGAATATCATCTTCAGTATGGCAGTCATCGTGATGCTCCTGTTCGGAGTGTTTCTCGTGGATCTCCCACTGACACTCGGTGTGATCGGCCACGAAGGCAGTACACTCCTTGTGGTAATGAACGGTCTAAGGCTTTTATGGAATTAAACAGTATGTAGAATGTAGAAGAAAATTGCTGTGTGTCAGAAACTTTAATAAACCATTTCAATCTAAGTTGATAATTTCCTTACTTGGTTACACTCTACATCAAATCACACCGTTACAAGTAGGTATTAAACAATTAATTTTACTTGAATCATTTTTTATGAGATCGATTGCAACCAGCTTGTCATCATTTTCTGTGGTTATACTGCTATTATTTGTTCAACTACAGCCAGTGCAGAGTCAGAATCAAGAAGAACCTATGCACTATCAGAGCTTGCAGCATGCTCTGTTCTCTGCCGGACAACTTACAGGCGAAAGCGGGCCTCAAAACGTAACCTGGATCGAAGGCGGTGAGCGCTATTCCTACATGATTCAGGACCCCGAAACGCAAACAACTGAAATTCGGGTATTTAACCCTGCTGACCAAACTGATGACCTGATTTTTGACACTGCCGACATCACCTTCCCCGATAGTGAGCGCCCCTTCCAGTTTCAATCATTTCAGTGGTCTGCCGATTTTCAGCACCTTGTATTCCAAACAAATTTCAGTCCTGTGTATCGGTATTCCGGCACTGCAGATTACTATTATTACTCTCTCGAAGATGAAACTCTCGAGATGATTGCCGAAGCAGCATTTACAGCCGAACTTTCACCCAACGGTCAAAAAGTAGGTTATCACCGGGAGGGTGAGATGTTTGTATTCGATCTTGATTCAGGGGTAGAAACACAACTTACGTTCGACTCAGAAGAAAATCTTTTCAACGGACGATTTGGATGGGTATATGAAGAAGAATTTGGTCTGGTTCAGGCCTGGAAATGGTCGCACGACAGCCGTTATATTGCATACTGGCAGAGTGACGAGGATCATGTTGAACGATTTGTTTCTACTAATTACGAGGGCAGTTATCCTGAATACACCGATATTCCCTATCCAAAAGTAGGATCAGAAAATCCGAATGTAAAGATTGGCGTGCTCGACACTGAAACGGGCGACAACCAATGGATGGACATCGACATAGGCAACGGGCTTATTCCCCGCCTATACTGGACAAGTAATGCCGGTGAACTCGCAATCGTGTGGATGAACAGACAGCAAAATCATTTACAACTTTATTTTAATGATGTTACAGATGGCAGCGGCCGCCTGGTAATGGAAGAGCAAGAAGAAAATGGCTGGATTGATGTGTTCGATTTTTTTGCCGGTATCGACGATTATTTCTTTTTCCCCGAAGATCGCCAGGAGTTTTTGTGGATTTCCGACCGCAGCGGTTTCCAACATCTCTATCGGTACGATTACAGCGGTGATCTAATCAACCAGGTAACAAATGGAGACTGGGAGGTGACAAATGTGTTTGCGGTGAATGCAGACAGTGAAAAGATTTATTATGAATCCACAGAAGAAAGCCCGCTTGAACGACATCTTTATTCAATAGGTTTCGACGGTAGCAGTAAAAATAAATACACCGATAATCCCGGGCGGCACTCATTCGAGATGGGCCCCGACGGGCGTTTTTACATCACTGCCTGGTCGAACATAGAAACACCAACACAAATTGAACTTCGTTCAACTGAAAACGGCGGTGAGTTGATCAAAAAACTGGTTGATAATCAATCTGTAAAGAACTACATCGAGATGTACAATTATTCCCCTCGCGAACTGTTCACTTTTACTACTGAAGAGGGCTATGATCTTGATGGTTACCTGATAAAACCGCCAGACTTTGATCCTGAAAAAAGCTATCCGCTTATCATGATGGTGTATGGTGGTCCGAGCGCCCAGGGGGTATACAACCAATTCGAAACAAATGCATGGATACAGTATCTCACCCAGCAGGGATATATAGTAGCAAACGTTAACAACCGTGGAAGCGGCGGTTATGGGCGGGATTTTGAAAAAGCGGTTTATAAAAACCTGGGAAATAAAGAAGCGTACGATGTTTCGGAAACGGCAAAATATCTAAGTTCGTACGACTGGGTTGATGCAGAAAATATGGCCATTCGTGGCCACAGTTACGGAGGCTACCTGGCTGCGTTAACGATGGTATTGTATCCTGATGTGTTCAAAGTAGGACTGGTAGGTGCACCGGTTACGGACTGGCGGCTGTACGATACTATTTATACTGAGCGTTATATGGGTCTTCTTGAAGAAAACGAGGAAAATTACATCAACACCTCTGTTACGGCTAATGCCCGCAATTTTAAGGGAAATATGCTGGTGGCCCACTCCTCGATGGATGAAAATGTGCATATTCAAAATACCATGCAGATGGTTACCGCATTTACAAATGCCGGTAAAGATATCGACCTCCGTATTTATCCCCCCGGAGCCCATGGTGTAGCTTATAATCAGCAAAGTTACCTGCTGTTGCATCAAGTTTATACACGATATTTGAGCCAGCATCTAAATTAACTACTGTTATGCCAACTGTAAACGTTTGGTTGCAGGGGAATAGTCATTGGGTGATTTTTTTCGAAAAAATGAGATTTTAATAAAATTGTGATGACTTTAAATTGACTCATCCGATGACTCAAACCCGTCATTTCATCATTGACACGTCACTACCTGCTGAACGCTTTCACAAGCTTTTCCGTCTTCTTATAAAATATTAAGATGCAAAAACCCAACCTGGAAATCATGCGGGCAGCTATTGAAGCGGCTGAATTAAACGAGACTCCTTTTGGAGCCGCTCTGGCGATGGGAGATGAAGTTTTTGTTACGGCTGCCAATCATACAAAAGAATTGAACGATCCTACCGCACATGCCGAAATTTTGGCGATCCGCAATCTCTGTGAATCCCTGAACAAAACTGACTTATCTGGTTTTACACTCTACAGCACATGCGAGCCCTGTTCTGTGTGCATGAGTGCCGCAAGCCGGGCAAAGATTAATACAGTTTTCTATGGATGTAATATTCCGATCATTAATCAGTCTGTTGATCAAAGGTCTCACAAATTAGCAAAATTCAGCTTTTCCAAAGTTCATTTAAAAGGGGGAATTCTTAATAAAGAATGTTCAGCACTGCTTCTTAAATATTCTTAGAAGGCTTTAAAATACCATCTCTCTTGATACTTTCTCTATCGTTAAAAATGACCCAGGTTTCATCAGGTACAAAAAAATAGAGACGTTTCACATTCATCATAAAAAGTGATACGTTTGCAATCTATTTAAACAAAATTTCCAGATTTGAAGATACTTATTACTGGTGCAGGAGAAGTTGGGTACGAACTTAGCAAAGTTTTATCCGAAGAGCATCATGATGTTACGGTACTTGATGAACGCCAGGATTGTCTCCAGCGCGTCATCCAGCACCTCGATGTATTAACTGTGGAGGGAAATGCCACATCCCCTCATTCCCTGGTAGAAGCCGGGGCTAAAGAAGCTGATATGATGGTTGCTGTTACAAGTGTGGATGAAGTAAATATCATCTCATCCATGATGGCCAAACGCCTTGGCGTAAAAACAGTTATTGCTCGTGTGCGGAATGATGAGCTCTCCCAGCCCGATTCGCCTCTCTCCCCTTCTGAATTGGGGATTGATGTAATGATTCATCCTGAAGAAGCCGCTGCCACTGAAATTCATCATTTGATCAAAAGAGCATCAGCAAGTGATGTTGTATCTCTTGCTGATGGCAGATTGTTATTAGTTGGTTTGAGAATTGAACCCGGTTCAAAAATAACGGATCTGCCATTGGCTGAACTTGCTGCACAATTTGAAGAACTGCAATCGCGAGTGGTGGCAATCTCTCGTCGTGGAAACACGATTATTCCCCGGGGTAACAGCAGACTCCTACCGATGGATCATGCTTTTTTTGTAACAAAAACAGAGCATGTAAAAAATTTGATCTCAACCACTGGCCATGATGATGTTGCTCTCCGGCGGGTGATGATTGCGGGTGGAAGTGAAGTGGGTCGGTTACTCTCAAAAAAGCTTTCTGATGATAAACAGAAGTGGCAGATTAAACTTATTGAACCGAACAAAGAAATTGCTACAGAGATTGCTAACCATAATCGCAATATCCTGGTATTACATGGAAACCCCACCGACCCCAATCTTTTGGTAATTGAAGGAATCCAGGAAATGGATGCCTTCATATCTGTAACAGATGATGAAGAATCGAATATTATTTCCTGTCTTATGGCAAAACACCTTGAGGTAAAAAAAACGGTTGCCCTGGTATCCAAAACACAGTATGTACCGCTGAGTCAAACAATCGGTATAGATGCAATTGTAAATGTTAAAGCATCTGCATCTGATGAAATACACAGGCAAATTCGTCAGGGAATGATGCTCACAGTTAAAGCGCTTAAGGGAATTAAGGCAGAAATAATTGAGGTAGTGGCTGGAAAAAACTGTAAAATGCTTGATACCCCTGTTCGTGATCTTAACCTGCCGGATGGTGCAGTCCTGGGCGGCATTCTCCATAATGGAAATATCGAGATAGCGGTTGGCTCCTCTATAATCCGGCAAGGAGACAGAGTTATCATTCTTGCACTGCCCCGTGCCATCGAAAAAATTGATAAGCTATTCTGATGATCAATCGTTTGGAAAAAAAATCACGGCGATCCAGGATAGATTTTCGCCTGATAACGGGAATATTGGGAGGGCTTATTTTTTGTTTGGGTGCCGCATTATTACTTCCCCTTTTTGTGGCACTTTTTTACAATGAACCTTCCTGGAATGCCTTTTTTATCACAGCAAGTGGTTCAATGATCGCGGGAGGAATATTTTACGGTCTGTTTCGCCCAAATGAAGAACTCCGGATGCGCGAAGCATTTCTGATTGTTACTCTTACCTGGTTTCTCGGATCCCTGATCGGAGCCTTCCCGTTTATTCTCTCCGGCACTTTAGAATCATACACAGATGCTGTTTTTGAAGCAATGAGCGGCCTGTCCACTACGGGGGCTACTATACTGGGAGGAGTTTCCAGTAACGGAACCCTGAACCCTAATATTGAAGAGCTTGATAAAAGCCTGCTCTTCTGGCGTTCACTTTCCCACTGGCTGGGCGGAATGGGAATTATTGTACTCACTCTTGCCCTTTTACCTTTATTAGGGATTGGTGGAATGGAACTTTTTCAGGCTGAATATTCCGGTTCAACTTCTGATAAATTAACTCCCCGCATACAGGAAACAGCTTTTTTACTCTGGACAGTATACATTTGCATGACGGGTGTCCAATTTCTGCTCCTTTGGGCTCATCCATCCATGGATTGGTTTGAGGCAATAAATCATGCGTTTTCCACGCTTGCCACAGGAGGGTTTTCAACACAGAACGACTCCATTGCAGGATTCGATTCGGCCTATATAGATTATGTCATTACTCTTTTCATGTTTCTGGCAGGTATTAACTTTGCTATGCATTACAGGCTTTTTAGAGGAGATGCAAAAAGCTTTTTTTCTAACAGAGAAATACGATTTTATACTCTTTTGACGGTTCTTTTCATTATCGAAATTACAGGAAGTCTGTGGGTAATGGAAGACTATTCGTTTGGAGATGCCTTCCGTTATGGAAGTTTCCAGGTATTGTCTATAATCACCACAACTGGTTTTGGAACTGACGATTATGCTTTATGGATGCCATTCACGTCTTTTCTTTTATTTCTTCTCTTTTTCACGGGAGGCTGTGCCGGTTCTACCGGGGGAGGTATTAAAATGATACGGCTAATGATTATAGTTAAAAACGTAGGGCGGGAGTTTAAACAGATTATTCACCCCCAAGCAGTGATTCCCGTACGCGTTGGAAATCGCGTAATTGAGGCATCTATCTTGCAAACTATTCTCGGTTTTTTTGTGGTCTATTTCCTGATTTTTGCAATCGGATCACTCATGATGACGATGATGGGATATGATATTATTTCCTCCATGGGAGCAAGTATCGCCACCCTGGGTAATATAGGACCGGCCTGGGGAGAGTTTGGTCCAACGGATAATTATGCCGGTGTTCCCGCCGCAGGTAAATGGATGCTGTTACTCCTGATGATGATCGGCAGACTGGAACTTTTTACGGTTCTGGTTATTTTTACTCCCTGGTTTTGGAGGAATTGATCAACTTAATTTAACTATATAAAAAGCTCATTAAACATTTTTTCTCCGGTAGTTTCTCCAATCAATATCAGCTCCTGGTCAGGGGTCAAAACCGTTTCCGGATCCGGGTTAATAATCATGTCTCCATTCTGCCTGATAGCAATAACAGTACAGCCCGTTTTCTGCCGGATATTACTTTGTATGAGGCTTTTACCCGCCAATGTTGTGGACACCTTGTGATTGAAAATGTTCAAACCCTCTGCAAGCATCATTACATCCTGCCCTTCAAGAATATTAAAAATCGTATTCGCCCCCATCGAAGCATAACTCATAACAAAATCCGCTCCTGCCCGGTGTAATGTACTTACATTTTTTTCGTAGGTAGCCCTGCTGATAATCTCCATATTGGGGCACAGCTGCCTGCAATAAATCGTCAGGAAAATATTGGTGTCATCATCATGTGTGGTGATCAATGCCGTGTGAGATTCTCTTATTCCTGCTTTTTCCAGCACATCCAGGTCTGCTGCGTCACCAAGTATGTATTTTTCCTTATCCCGAATCCGGTCGGGATTTTTATCAATAATCCGGTAATCTATTTTTCGTTCCTTTAGTGAATGTGCAGCAGCTCTCCCCACCCTGCCGGCTCCTATAATCACTACCGGTTTATCAGACACATGATAAATACTCACCAGTTCATCATATCGGCGCAACTGTGGAACTGATCCAGCCAGCACCAGCACAGTTTTATCAGAGATTACTGTTTCGGGAAGAGGTTGTTTAAATTTACCTCTTTCCCACACACCCACAATAGATACCCCTACTGTTTCCCGCAACTTACTTTCTCGAATTGTTTTGCCGATGAGCGGTGTTCCCTGGACGGTAGCTTCACCAATAACCAGTTTATCAATATGGCCAATTACATGTACTCTTGCATTGCCGCCCAGTGTTCTTCTGGCCAGGGATCGGCCAAGAATTTCTCCCATTTGAATAATATAATTGGCCCCTGCCATTTCCAGAATATCAACAGAATCAGACGATACGGCCGACGCCACAATTTTGATATCTTTATTAAACTCACGTATTGTAAAAGCAACATTGGTATTTATGGAATCACTTCCCATAGCAACTACCATTAAAGCTTTTTCAATTTGCAGATTTTTATATGTCTCATAATCAACAGGATCGCTATTAACTACACGATAATCCTGGTCTGACAATTCAAGGGCTTTTTGCAGGTCCGGTTCAAGTAAAACATATTCCATTTTATAGGAAGTAAGCTTCTTTATCAGGGCGTCTGTTACAGCATCAAGGTGAGTAATCACTACATGATTTTCGATCTCTTCATCAAGCTTTTTGGGAGCTCTTGCCTGGTTTTGCGCTTTTAGCCATGGAGCATAAAAAAATTCAATAAAAGTAAACGGCAGCATAATCAGCAATAATATTACTCCAGAAAATAAGACAATCATTGAGAATAATCGCCCTAAATCAGTGTAAAATACAATATCACCAAACCCGAGAGTAGTCATGGTTACCAGGGTCCAGTAAAAACCTGTTAGCCACGTAAGATCTTCCTCTTGCCCTTCATAAGCCATTACGTAGTGAAAAAGAACACCATACAAAAGAAACAGGCCAACAATTACCCCCACAAACTTTAGCAGTTTACGGATATTGGTTTTTGTTCGTCTGCTCGCAAAAAAGTAAGAAAGCTGAGATCCTAAAAATTTCACACACTAATATTTAATCAAAAATTCTTTTCAAATTATCCACTCATACACACAATTCCTAACCACGGTCTCATTCTTACCTATAAAAGAATGTACCCTGCTATGCAGAAAATATGGAGAGAATTATTGGGTTTTCATCCTTTGATTTGGTTATTTTTAAAACTTTCTAATATTAGGATATTAACCAAACATTAAACATTCAGGATTTGTGATTCGATCCGCGACTGGCTTTCTTTTTTTATACCTGTTGCTCCTGCTCTCATTCCAAAAAGGGAATGCTCAGTCTGGTGCCGAATTAGATCCGATTCCAAGTGTATATCTTGACTGCACCTCCTGTGATGTGACTTACATCCGTACCAATATTACATTTGTGAATTATGTACGCGATCAGGATGATGCTTCTATTTACCTCGATATCACTGATCAGCGAACAGGTGGGGGTGGTCGGGAATACACTCTTGTTTTTTCCGAAATTGACCGTCCGGATGGACGAACTGACACTCTTCGATATACATCACCCAGCTCTGATACGAGTGATGAACGAAGAATCGGGCTGAACAGAGTTATCAAGATTGGCTTGATACCTTATATTAACCAAACTGCAGCCATGCAGGCTATTGATATCTTTTATGAAACTCCTGAGACAGATGAAGAAGCTGAGGAGATCGACGACCCCTGGGACAACTGGATTTTTGATCTTAATCTCAGATCTAACCTGAACGGGCAGGACACGGAAACGAACTTTGGTCTGTATAGTGGTTTCGAAGCCGAAAGAACCACACATGACTGGAAAATCCGGGCAAGAGTCAGAGGTGAAATTCGCCGCCGAACCATTGAACTCACCGATCGTACTCTGAATGTTAACCGGGATTGGGGTGATTATTGGGCAATGATTGGTTACAGTCTTACAGAACATTCTACACTTGCTCTTTTTTCTTATGCGGGCTTTAACAGAACCAATAATATTGCGTTACGTACATACATTGCTCCTGCTTTTGAATTCAGCTTTTTTCCATATGATGAATTTCAACAGCGAAGGTTTATTATTCAGTACGAGATAGCACCCACATATCGCAGATATTACAACACAACCATATTCCTGCAGGATTCTGAGTTAATTATGTCACAGGAACTATCCACACGGCTCAGGTATGACCAGCGCTGGGGGCGAATTGATATCCGGATGGCGGGCATGCACTTTTTTCATGACACATCTATTAACAGGGTAGAAATTAATCCCTCTTTCAATATCCGCATAATTCGGGGACTATCTGTCAGTCTTTCAGGTCGCTATCGAATCATCAACGATCAGCTTTCGCTTGAACTGCCCACCGATGTAGATCCAAACGATCCGGAATCGATTATACGAGGAGTACAGCGCCCCACATCGTATGACTATTCCATTTCCTTCGGTCTCTCTTACACGTTTGGATCTATTTACAATAATATTGTGAATCCACGGTTTTAAGGGCAGGAAATATCTTGTTGGAAAAAGACGGTAAACTATTCAATCTGATGAGATCCATTCATGCAATTCTGTGTTTCCTCTGAATAGTTCGTATTTTTTAGTTATGGAAAAAAAATTAGAGACAATGAAAAAAACCGACCTTAAATCACTCACCACAGTCGAGCTGAAGCAGTTTACCGATGAACTCGGCTTGATGGGTTACCGGGCCGATCAACTTTACCAGTGGCTCTATCAAAAAGGAGCTTCTTCATTTGATGAGATGACCAATCTCTCCAAAGAGCTGCGTAACAAACTTTCTGATATTGCTGAAGTTCGGCGAATTTCTATTCACAGCAAACAGCAATCGAAAGATGGCACCATCAAGTTCCTGTTTACTCTCGATGGTCCTGAAGAGTATAAAGTAGAAGCCGTTTTGATCCCCGATTTCTATCCTGATGGTGCTCCGAACAGACTCACGGTTTGTGTATCATCGCAGGTGGGCTGTATGTTCGGATGCTCGTTTTGTGCCACCGGAAAGATGGGTTTTTTCCGAAACCTGACCCACGGCGAAATAGTAGACCAGGTACAGATTATCAACGAAGTTGCAGAAGACAAGTTTGGAAAAAAGATCACCAATATTGTTTATATGGGAATGGGCGAGCCAATGCATAACTTTAAAGCTGTGGCTGAATCAGCCCGCGTTATTTCCAATCCCCTTGGGTTAGATCTGTCTCCAAAACGAATTACAATTTCCACAGTAGGACTGACTAAACAGATTAAACAGCTTGCTGATCTGGATCTTGGCGTTAATCTGGCGATCTCTCTTCACGCCGCTGATGATGACAAGAGAAACGAAATCATGCCGATCAACAGCAGCCTCAATTTGGAAAAACTTGAAGAAGCTGTACGCTATTTTTACGACAGAACCGGCCTGTCACTCACCTATGAATATTTACTTTTTGATAACTTCAATGATCATCATATAGATGCAAAGAAACTTGCCTCGATCGCCCGCTGGGTTCCCTCCAAGGTAAACATCATCATGTATAATGATGTAGCGGGTGTGGAACTGAAGCGCGTAAAGGAGCAACGATTAAATCAATTTATGAAAGAGCTGGTAAACCAGCGGGTAACAGCAACTGTTCGCCGAAGCCGGGGCGATGATATCGATGCGGGTTGCGGACAGCTGGCGATCAGAGAAGGACAGAAAAA
>CAYOLE010000006.1:34113-38806 GCA_964404705.1 uncultured Rhodohalobacter sp.
AATGAATCATATCAAATATCCGGTCGAACCTTGGCATCCATCGTTCGCCGTCCCATGAGAAATAAATAATGCTGGCTTTGCCAATTACATGGTCGTCGGGCACAAAGCCCCAGTAACGGCTGTCTTCACTGTCATCACGGTTATCCCCCATCATGAAGTAATAATCCTGGCCGATGGTATAATTGCTAGTCTCCTCACCATTTATCACAAACTGGTCACCGTCTCTTTGAACGGAGTTACGTTCGTACCGTTCCACGATATCCTGGTAGATATGCCAGTTATCAGAGGTAAGCGTTACCTCCTGCCCTTCATAGGGAACCTGGAATTCCGGCATATTATCATGATTCATAAACCCACGAGAAAAGTTAAACGGCCTGCGGCTGAATTCGTCATAATCGTCGGGTAATACAAACAGAGAAACTGAGTCTATTTCACCCCAGCTTTCAACAGTTTGAGCCGTCTCATCGGTCATATTAATAATATGTACGCCGTTCCCGCTCTGTACGATGTTTCCTCCCGCTTCCCTAACTTTTGCCGGACTCAGCCTGATCCGTTCCCTTACCTGCACTCTGTAATGCTGCATCATGGGATCGAAAGACTGGCCCCTTTCTCCATTCACAAAAAGGATTTTATCATCAATCTGAACTCTGTCTCCCGGCATACCCACAGCCCGTTTAATATAGTTCGTTTTCATTGAAACCGGTGCCACATCAATCGGGTAGTTAAATACCACTATATCGTTCCTTTCGATATCTGTATAACCCGGCATTCTAAACCATGGCAACCGCACCCCGGGTACGTACATATCTGTAAAAGGTACAGAAAGGGTCATAGGCGTGCGCGGCCCATAGGCAAGTTTTGTAACGATCAGAAAGTCACCGGTCAGCAGTGTTTTTTCCATCGACGGTGTGGGTATTCGATAGGCGCCAAAGAAAAAAGTACGTAATATTATGGCAGCAATAGCAGCCCAAACGAGTGCATCAAGCCATTCCCGTGCCCAATGTTTAGCTTTCGTCTCCTCTTCTTTAGTCTTCTTCGGATCGCTTTGCCAGAAATAGCGTTTTTTTGATTTACCTGTTTTTTTTCTCAACGTAGGTGTTTATTAATTAAAAGAAGTTGGACGGTCGATCACTTCCCTTTCAAATTCGCCATCTTGATAACGCACAAGATACCATTGATCACGTTCTGGGGAGTAAAAATAATCGCTATACGAAGCCAGGCTATCACCTTCGTTCATAAGTTTCCGGGTGAAGGTACGCTTAATTTGTGGCATCAGATCAATATAACGGCTCGCACCTACATACACCAATCCATCTTCAAATGGTCCGTCAAGATCAAGAATCATCATCGGAATTTCCCCATCTATGATAAACCAATATTCGAACTGCACAGCTTTTCCCGGTCTGTAGTCATTTTGATTGATTAGATCACCGATTCCCTGAGTAGGATCTCCATACACAGCCTGTAGTCTCGATCGCAATTCAATGGTTGGAATGCGGTCTATTGTGGTTGGATTATATAGCCCCTGACCTGTCCAGTTGATATCGCCAAACTTCTGCTGAAATGATGCCCGGTCTTGCTTTTCAACTTTCTTAATATCGGGCTCTTCGAACTGGGCATAAGCTTGAAATGTGAATACAAATACAAATAGGAGTAGAAATAAACTTCGTTGCTTCATAATGATTTAATTATCTTCGTCCATAGATAAAACAGCAAGAAATGCCTCCTGTGGTATTTCCACCGAGCCTACCTGTTTCATCCGTTTTTTACCTTCTTTTTGTTTTTCGATTAATTTACGTTTCCGGCTGATATCACCACCATAACATTTAGCTGTTACATCTTTTCTGAGAGCCCGGATTGTATCCCGTGAAATAACGCGCGATCCAATGGCTGCCTGAACTGCTACTTCATACTGCTGCCGGGGAATTAAATCTTTTAGCTTTGAGCAAATTTTTCGACCCATCTCATACGCTTTATCGCGATGAGTGATGCTCGATAATGCATCTACCGGTTCCCCATTTAACAAAATATCTAAACGCACAAGATCGCCTTTTCGGTATTCAAGAAGTTCATAATCTAATGAAGCATAGCCGCGCGTACCACTTTTCAATTTGTCATAGAAATCAAAGACTACTTCTGCCATTGGCAGCTCATATGTAATCTCGACCCTGTTGCCTTGCATAAACACTTGATTTACATAAATACCGCGTTTATCCTGGCATAACTTCATAATCGGCCCAATGTAGTCTGCCGGTGTGATGATACTTGCCTTGATGTAAGGTTCCCATACCTGCTCCACTTTTCCGGCATCGGGCATTTCGCTCGGGTTATCAACAATACGTTTACCTTTCTCCCCCTTAAAATCAATATCCACTTCGTACTGTACGTTAGGTACGGTTGTGATTATATCGATGTTAAATTCACGATCGAGACGCTCCTGTACGATCTCCATATGAAGCATACCCAGGAAACCTGCTCTGAATCCAAAACCCAGAGCTTTTGACGTTTCCGGTTGATACGACAGAGAAGCGTCATTCAATTGCAGCTTTTCGAGTGCCGAACGTAAGTCTTCAAAATCATCTGAATTTGTTGGAAAAATACCGCTGAATACCATCGGTTTTGATTCCTGGTAGCCGGGAATAGGTTTATCCGCCGGCTTTTTTTGATGAGTGATGGTATCACCCACGCGAGCATCCTGCAACGACTTCACGCTTCCGACAACATACCCTACATCCCCAGCTTTCAATTCTTCACAGGGTTCTTTCTGAAGTTTCAGGTACCCGATCTCTTCCGCGTCATATTCCTTTCCGGTGGCCATAAAGAGGATCGGATCACCTTTTTTGAGGGTTCCCTGCATTACACGAACATATACAATCGACCCGCGATAGGTGTTAAAAATCGAATCGAAGATCAATGCTTTCAGAGGTTTATCATCCTCTGTTTTGGGTGCGGGTACTCGTTCAACAATCGCCTCAAGAAGAGCTTCTACACCTTCGCCTGTTTTGCCCGATACGTGTAATATCTCTTCATGATCACACCCGATCAGGTCAACAATTTGCTGGCTGATCGCTTCGGGATCGGCACCCGGGAGATCAATTTTATTGAGGACGGGTATAATTTCAAGATTTTGATCAATAGCCTGATAAAGATTTGAGATGGTTTGTGCTTCTACTCCCTGTGCAGCATCCACTACAAGAATGGCACCTTCACAAGCTTTCAGGGCACGTGAAACCTCGTAAGCGAAATCAACGTGTCCCGGAGTGTCAATCAGGTTAAAAATAACTTTTTCTTTGCTGGGCCGCGTGTATTCCATCCGGATAGCGTGACTTTTGATGGTAATGCCCCGTTCTCTCTCAAGATCCATGTCATCCAGAATCTGCGACTGCATATCCCGTTCGCTTATTGCACCCGTTCGTTCAAGAAGCCGGTCGGCCAGCGTGGATTTACCGTGATCGATATGGGCAATGATGCAAAAATTTCGTATTTCCTTCATAAACTATCTTAGATGGGCTAAATGCAATAAAGCTTAAATATACGGATTGAAAACGGGGGATGCAGTTATTTCGTACCTGCTTTCCGGCTATTAGTTATTGGATACCGTAATTGGATTCAACAAACTGTTACTGGTACCCATACACATAAAACTCAACTCCTATTCTTTAGTGGGGCTGAGCAACTCAACATGAAATCGGAACTGTTCCCCTTCAAGTGTCATAGTATCATAAACTTCGCGAATCAGTTCAAAAACGACCTCAGTATTCCCTTTTATACTTGTTGATAGATAATTTACATCCACTTCAACATCATGCTGGGCTACAAACTCGATCAGGTCCTGAACTTTTTCTTTCGGGTGATCTGTATAGAGCGGAATAAAGGTGAGTTGTGCTACGGTTTTCATAGTCCTGTTTTTAAATTTGACATTTGCCTTAAAACTATCACTTTTTACAGAATGATTCGAACAAATTACTGCCAGGTAAGTGTTTCTAATTTTATTTCAACATATAAGGTTTTTATGGGCGGCAGATCCGCAATGTCTCAAAATAACATTGCGGATCTTTTTTTACACTAACTCTCCGGAATGATTTTCCCCCTCCCCCGCGTTGGCTTTACACATCGTAAATCCATAACTTTGTTGCATGATTAAGATTTATTTTCATACCTACCTCCATCTCCATTGCCATCGGGACAACCATGAGCATTTTGTGCACTGAAACCACTTCTTACGCACACTGCATTTTTTTACCTGCTATTGTTTCAACCGAACTGTTTCTACTGATTTACCTTTAAACCCATGAGAACTCTCGACTCTTCTACCTCACTACGTATTGCCATCCAGAAAAGCGGACGTCTGACCGACAAAACTATCAACCTTCTGGAGGGAATCGGCCTGAAATTTGACGACTATAAACGTAGCCTGCTCGTGAAATGCCGAAATTTTGATATTGAACTCCTGCTGATCCGCGATGATGACATCCCTGAATATGTGCAGGATGGGGTGTGTGACCTCGGATTTGTGGGCGCGAATACGGTGGCGGAAGATGAAGCAGACGTCACAATTCTGCGTGGCCTCGATTACGGCGTCTGCAGGCTCTCCCTGGCCGCTCCCAAAAATGGAGGTATCAAATCGGTGAAGGATTTCACCGGCAAGAAAATTGCCACAAGCTACCCGGTGCTGACCCGCAGGTTTTTTGAT